>JBBIVS010000256.1:0-5799 GCA_037439605.1 Draconibacterium sp.
TGGCGGGCTGTTGTTCCGCTTTATTATGGTCGATGCAGGGCAGTTGACAAGGTATTTGTATTAGCCTGAAAATATATTTTGATGGAGAAAAAAACCAGGAGGACTTTTTTACTGCTGATTAATTCCGGATTTGTTGCTTTGTTTTTAGTATTATGGAATAAACTAACGCTAAGCCATCTGGAGGTAAACAACAAAAAAAAGCTGGTTTTGCCGTTTAATAAAAACAAAACAGTCTCATTTTTCGATGATTTTATTGTCATCAACGAACAGGGTAAAACCATTGTGTTATCGTCGCACTGCACCCACCTTGGTTGTAAAATAAGCAATCATCAAACCGCCCGGTTGATTTGTCCATGCCACGGATCGGAATATGATCTTGAAGGAAATCCCTTGAAGGGGCCGGCTTACAGGAAACTGAAAAATGTTTCTTTCGAAATTTCCACCGATGGCAATTCCATTGAATTAATGGGCTGATGGGTAAAATGAAAAATAAAACCACATTCGGGACAGTTGCCCTTGCCCTGTTTTGGATAGTGCTTCTCTCAGGTATTATTCTTGCCGTGCCGTTTGACATTGATTCTCCCTATTTAAGTATCAGCAGGATAATGGTCGGCAATCCGTGGGCTTCGTTTACACGGAATGTGCATTACTGGAGCTCCCAGTTTTTTCTGATTTTTACGTTGGTCCATTTATTCGACCATTTTCATTTTAAAGAAAAAATCGGGTTTAAAGCCGCAACTTCAATCCGGCTTGCAATCGGGGTTTTGATTATTTTTCTTGCTATGCTGACCGGTTTTCTGTTAAAAGCCGACAACGACAGTTTGCAGGCCCGCCTGATACTGGAATCACTTATACGGTTGGTTCCTTTTTTTGGCAATACACTGGCATTTTCACTTCTTGGTAACGGCGGCGATTTTCAACTGATTTATGTGCACCATGTTGCCACTTTTACTGTGTTCATAACACTAATTACCCTTGAGCACAGCCGTAAAATCTGGCCCCCGGTTTCAAATACTTTACTTACAGTTGTGGCAGTTTCTTTAGTGAGTTATTTTTTTAATGCCCCGCTTCACGATAACCTGAACCCGGCAACAAAAGGCCCCTGGTATTTCGTAGGGTTCCAGGAAATCCTGCACTGGCTGAAACATCCGGTCTGGGCGGTTGCAATGGCTTTTGTTATCGTGGTGTTGATTTATCTCGTAAATTCAGGAAAAGAAAAGACTTTTTTATACAGCAAACGAACATTGCTGGTTTTTTCGGTATTTTATTTGGCCCTCACAATAATTGGCCTGTTTTTCAGAGGGGAACAGTGGAAATGGGCCTTCCCCGGAAGTTCGGATTATTCACAGTCGGTAACCTATAATTTCAGGACATCGAGGGTGAATTTCTACCCCGAATACCCGCCCGAAACAGTTGCAGGTTCATCGGATATCATGGGCAGAAAAGAAAGTTGTTTGCTTTGCCACACCAACACATTTGGTTTTACCGAATCGCACAACCCTGAAATTATCGGTTGCTTTTCATGTCATGGCGGAAATCCGTTTGCAACAGTAAAACGAGATGCCCATAAAAAAATGAACAATATTCCGGGAAATTTATCAAATTCAAAGCAAAGTTGCGGAACAGCACAGTGCCATCCCGAAATTGTGGAACGGGTACCATCCGGGTTAATGGCAACGTTAAGCGGAGTGATTAGCGTAAACCGGACTGTTTTCAACGAGCAATCCGACCCCGATATTTTAACCAATGTACACCAACTTGGAAATACAGCAGCCGACACACACCTGAAAAACCTGTGTGCAAATTGTCATTTGGGAAATCCAAAAACCGAATATGGTCCGGTAACCGAAACAACCCGCGGCGGGGGGTGCCTGGCCTGTCATTTAAATTACAGCCCGCAGGCAGAAAAAGCGCTGAAAAGCAGCCGGGCAAAATACATTCGCGCCCATCCTGAAGTGAGTTTAAAAGTGGGCAATAAACATTGTTTTAACTGTCACAGCCGTTCGGGCCGGATCTCCACTAATTACGAGGGCTGGCACGAAACCACATTGCATCCGGGTCAAATGCCCGACAGTGCAAATTACCGCCTTGTTCAGGGTTACCGGGTGTTTGTCAAAATTCAGGAGGATGTTCATCATCGCCTGGGCCTCGAATGTATCGACTGTCATCATTCGTATGAATTAATGGGCGATGGCAACCTTTATTCCCACCAGGAAGATCAGGAAGATGTTCAGTGCGCCGATTGCCATTTTAAAGGTACGCCGCGAATAACCCTGGGAGATGATCTTGATAATGAATCGGCAATTATTGCTTCGTTGCGGTTTGGGGGCATCACAGGTAGAAAATTTCTGACAACCGGAAAATTTAAACGGCCGCTGATTAACACTTTTGTGAAAAACGATACTGCTTTTCTTGCAACCAAAAACGGGGATAAAATTTTTAACCTGACCCCACCTGCCGATGTTTGCACAAATACAAGAGCCCATTCAACGCTTTCGTGCTCAAGCTGTCATACGGCATGGGCGTCAAGCTGTATCGGGTGCCATAATAGTTTTGATGAAAATGCCCCCGGGTTCAATCTGTATGAAAATAAAAAAATAACCGGGACCTGGGTGGAAACCAAAGGAAGTTATACAGCCAAATTACCGGCGCTGGGAAACAGGACGACAGAAAAAGGCAACGAAATAATTCCTGTAATCCCGGGAATGGTCCTGACCATCGATAAAAAATCATTTACAAATCAAAACAATGAATCTTTGATTTTTCAGCGGTTGTTTGCTCCGGCAGCCCCACATACAACTTCGCTTAAAGGCAGAAGTTGTAAAAGTTGCCACAACAATCCTTTCGCACTTGGTTACGGGGAAGGACAGCTTTTTTATAACACTAAAGGGGGAATAGGAAAATGGGAGTTTAAGCCTTCAAACGAATTAAACATCAACGATAACCTTCCGGAGGATGCATGGATTGAATTTCTAAAAAACCGAAAAGGAATGGTCTCGACCCGGAAAGATGTGATCCCCTTCAGTATTGAACAACAAAAGAAAATTCTAATGGTCGGGGCCTGCCTGACCTGTCACGCGGAGGATTCAAAGGTTATGGGTGAAAGCCTCGGTCATTTCGAAAAACTCTTGAAAAACGTAAGTTCAAAATGCGTTTTACCTTACTGGTAAAACTCAAACTTAAAAACAGGAAGGAAAATCAGTTTACAATGGTTTCCTTCGACAAAAGCCTTTTGTCATTAAATATAGTGTTAACCGCTGCGCCAATTCAAGGTTTTCTGTCCGGATTTTTGCTCGTCGTTTTGGTTTTACCGATTTGCATTCCAATCAATTTCCTGGTGTATTGTTGCAGAACCCAATTATTTTACTTATGTTTTTCAGTTTATTGATTTACTCGCTGACGAGTAACCACAGATATGTTACACCCACTCTTCTGCAAGCACTTCACCCCTGATGCCAATAACTACCTCCTTAACCGGAACTTTGCGCGACGCCATTTGGGTTGCCATTTGTACCATTTGCGAAAGTCCGCCGCAACATGGTACTTCCATAATAACAACTGTTATGGTGTTGACTCTCGAATCGTCAATCAATTTCACCAGCTTTTGCACATATATATCTTTTCCCTGGTCGAGTTTGGGACATGCAATCACCAATTTTCGCCCTTTGATAAAGTCGTTGTGAAAATTTCCGTAAGCAAAACCTGCACAGTCGGCTGCCACTAGAAGATCGGCCCCATGAAAATAGGAAGCAGCCGGATTAATTAAATGAAGTTGCACGGGCCACTGAGTCAGTTGTGAAGGAACTTCTTCAGCCGGTGCGGCCATTTTCAACCCGGCCACACTGAATGATTGAGGCGCTGAACCTGCACATCCGCAACCAGCTCCGGCCGGTTCATGTTTGTTATCATTGCCGCCATGCAGTAATTCGTGTACCTCGCTAATTTTGAACGGCATAATATCGCGGTTTGCTTTAATCCAGGCGAGCGCTTCGTTTAAAAACCCAGTTTCGCCATGTTCCTGTAAATGTTTCAGGTGTGCAAAAACAGTGGCTTTCCCGCTTTTTATCATATGGGCAATTACAACTTCCTCATCATATTCATCGGCTTCGCGTTTTTCGATGGTAATCGCTCCCTGCGGACAATGCCCAAGACAAGCTCCCAATCCGTCGCACATCAATTCGCTGATTAAACGTGCCTTTCCATCAATAATTTGCAACGCCCCCTCGTGGCAGTTCGGAACACAGTCGCCACAACCATTGCACAGTTCCTCATCTATTTTTACAATTTCGCGTATCATAATTTTTTCATTAAATTCAAAACAAATGTAAAGGTTGAACGTTTAGGAAGATGTATCAATTGTTACAAAACAATAAAAATGATAAACTATCAGCTTTTAACGCAATGTCCCATTTTCATGGGAATAACGGAAAACGAAGTCGAAGATTTGTTTAAAAAGATTCATTTTCAGATTAAAAGCTTCTCAAAAGATGAAATTGTAGTGGTTGCAGGAGAGCCGGTTTTAAACCTGAACATTGTTCTTTCAGGAAGTGTTCGGGGTGAAATGATAGATTACTCAGGCAAAATCATAAAAATAGAGGATATTGAAGCTCCGAAACCGCTGGCAACCGCTTTTTTGTTCGGTAAGGAAAATAAGTTTCCGGTAACTGTTACGGCAAATAACGATGTTAAAATACTTACCATGCCTGTTTCAGAATTCTTAAAACTGCTTCAACTCAGTTCACAAATTTTAAAAAATTATCTGAACAGCATTTCGTCGCGGGCTCAGTTTCTTTCGCAAAAGCTGCATTTTTTAAGTTTTAAAACCATCCGGGGGAAAGTTGCCCACTATTTGTTGCAACAGGCTGGCGAAAAATTTCATTCTGTTGAATTGAAAAACACACAACAACAGTTAGCCGATTTGTTTGGGGTAACACGGCCTTCACTTGCCCGTGTTTTTGGCGAAATGCAGAAAGAAGGGTTAATCAGTATTAACAATAAAACAGTTACACTGCTTGATAAAAAAGCATTAAACGAATTGATAAACAATGCATAGTAATAAGGAACTTATTTATTATAAAATCTTTTCGGGATTTGAAAATGTTGTGGCATTTACAACTACAAAAACGACTATAAAATTGGCGAATCCACGATTTACAGGCGAATCTCCTGAAATCTTTGAAAATAACCGTTTGCTCCTTGCCGAAAAACTGATGATAAAACCCGAACAGCTTGTATTTCCCCGACAAACACACACCAATTGCGTGGCAGAAATTTCAGAAATTCCTGAAAGCGAAATCAGGGAAACCGATGCCCTGATAACTGATAAACCAGGAATTTGTTTGTGTGTGCAAACTGCCGATTGCGTGCCTGTCTTACTATTCGACCCTGAAAAGAATGTTATCGCCGCAGTTCATGCCGGATGGCGCGGAACAGTTAAAAAAATTGCAGGTACAGCGGTTCAGCAAATGTTCCGGAATTATGGTTCTCTACCAACAGATATAATAGCTGCAATTGGGCCTTCCATCGGGCCCGAAATATATGAGGTTGGCAATGAAGTTGTTGACGAAGTAAGAAGATCAATTCCAGGAGCTGATACTTTACTTCAAAAAAACAATTCAGGCAAGTATCATCTTGACCTTTGGGAAGCTAATCGTCAAATTCTTGTGGGAAACGGGCTTTTACGAAAAAATATCGAAATTTTAGGTGAATGCTCATTTTTGCAAAGCAACTAATATTTTTCGGCACGGAAGGAAGGAGTGGAAACAGGAAGAATGGTTTCTGGAATCATGATTTTAAGTT
>JBBIVS010000257.1:0-292 GCA_037439605.1 Draconibacterium sp.
AAATGGTGAGCAACAGAATGATAAGCCCAAAATTGTCGATGTACTTTCGCAGGAAATTAAAAATCGGGGTTATAAGATATTTATTTACCCAGCTAACGATAACGTAACCCAGATAAACGTGGTTTTCCAAATCGATGTTATATTGTTTTAATGTTTGATAGTGATTTGGACCAAAATAAAACTGAATACCTATGCTTTCATTTGGCTTGCTTTCGTATGGAAGCGAAATATCAGAAGAAAAATTAGCCAGATATTTAGGATTTTCTTCGTATTTGGTTTGACGAACCTGGGC
>JBBIVS010000257.1:313-5796 GCA_037439605.1 Draconibacterium sp.
TGATGGTTGAATTGAAAAACAATTGTTTAAAACCAATCCATTTCAGGCGCGTACTTAAATTCTCTTCGTCCGATTTAGTTTTAGAAAGGTTATCTACCTCATCTTCATAAAATTTGTAAATAATATTCGTATATGTGTCTTCACCAAATTTTGACATTCTTTCCTGACGCGGAACATCAAACGTCCAGTTTAAATTCAGGTATGCCTGGTTGTTGGCTATATACTGATTCATCCCCTGAAAATTCACATTAAAATTAACCAAAAAAGAATTGTATTCAAGCGTAAAAACATATTCAATAAAACTTCCGGGCGCCACTTCAAGCCTAAAAGCAAATGATTCTTTTCCCCCGGGATTTTCGCGGTTAAATTTAATTTTACCTTCGCTCCCAATTTTTACTTCAGGGCCGGTTACAATGATTTCATTTCGGTTTACAACTGGAGTAAAAAAGAGCTGGTTGGTTTGAATACTTCGGTTTTGAGCAAAAAAGTTAAGCCCAAACTGTGTCTTTGGCCCATCAAAAAGTATCAACGGCAAAGAATCATGGGTTTGGTAATTTTTTAATTCAACCGAGTAAATTCTACCACCTTTATTGGTAAAAGTAATTTTCATCAGGTTGTTTTCGAGAGTGTAAAATTTTTCTTCACCTATGGCCGCATTGCCAAATACGCCTAATTGATTTGTTTTTTCAATTAAAAAACTTTCTTGGTCAACAGAGTCTGTTGCTGTTATTGAAATATTTTCGGCAACCTGTTCCTGTTGTTGTTTAAGCGCAAATTCACGTTCGGCTTCAACTTTTGCAATTGAATCCCTGCGGTTTTTGGCAGCTTCAATTTCTTCTTTCGAGGGTTGGTTAATGATTGAAAAAACAACCAGAATTGCAAATATGAGGATTATTCCAATTATCGATTTTTTATCCATTTAATTATTGAACTAACGAGTTTTTAATAAAATCTACAAATAAGGGATGAGGATTTAAAACTGTGCTGCGGTATTCGGGATGAAATTGAACGCCTACAAACCATTTGTGAGTTGGTATTTCAATAATTTCAACCAAATCAGTTTCAGGGTTTATTCCAACCGGTATCATTCCGGCTGCAATAAATTTTTCACGGTAAGCATCGTTAAACTCGTAGCGATGACGGTGGCGTTCGTGAATTGTAAGTTTATTGTATGCCTTGCAAACATTTGATTTGCTCTCAATAATCCGGCATTCGTATGAGCCTAGCCGCATTGTTCCGCCGTAATCGGTAATTCCTTTTTGCTGCTCCATTAAATCGATTACCGGATGCGGTGTTTTAGGCGACATTTCTGTTGAGTCCGCATCTTCGAGATTTAAAATATTACGGGCAAATTCGATAACGGCAACCTGCATCCCCAAACAAATTCCCAGATATGGTACATTATTTTCGCGTGCATATTTGGCTGTTAATAATTTACCTTTCATTCCGCGATGTCCAAAACCCGGTGCTACAATAATTCCATTTAGTTTCGAGAGAATATCGATATAATTACTACTTGTAATGCTTTCAGAATGTATCCAGTTGATATTTACCTTACACCTGTTTTCAGCTCCTGCGTGAACCAGCGCTTCAGCTATTGATTTGTAAGCATCGTGCAATTCAACATATTTTCCAATCAGCCCTATTTCAATTGTTTCAGCAGGATTTTTCAACCTTGTCAGAAAATCATTCCAATGAGAAAGATCGATTTTGTCGTTAAACGGAAGACCAAGTTTTTTCAGCACTGTTACATCCAGCTTTTCTTCAAGCATTTTTAACGGAACATCGTATATTGTTGGAACATTTATCGACTGAACCACAGAATCTATTCCAACGTTGCAAAACAGTGCCACCTTTTCGCGAACCGACATTTCAATGTTGTATTCGGTACGCAAAACCAAAATATCGGGCTGCACTCCTTCTTCGAGCAATTGTTTAACAGAATGTTGTGTTGGTTTGGTTTTTAATTCACCGGTTGCTGCCAGGTAAGGTACCAATGTCAAGTGAATAACCAATGCTTTTGAACCGAGTTCCCATTTTAACTGACGAACCGATTCAATGTAGGGCAACGACTCAATATCGCCAACCGTACCACCAATTTCGGTGATTACAATGTCATATTTTCCTTTGGAACCAAGAATTTTTATGCGGCGTTTAATTTCATCGGTAATGTGGGGGATTATCTGCACTGTTTTGCCAAGGTAATCGCCTTTTCGTTCTTTGCTGATAACCGATTGATAAATGCGCCCGGTTGTAACATTGTTGGCCTGTGAAGTTGCCTCATTTAAAAAACGTTCATAATGCCCCAAATCGAGGTCGGTTTCTGCGCCATCTTCGGTAACAAAACATTCGCCATGTTCATACGGATTCAATGTACCGGGATCAACATTGATGTATGGATCAAGTTTTTGAATGGTTACGCTGAAACCTCTTGATTGAAGCAACTTAGCCAGCGATGACGCCAAAATTCCTTTCCCCAGCGATGAAGTAACCCCACCAGTAACAAATATGTATCTTGTGTCCGACAATTTTTTCAACTTTTTTTAAATTTAAGGCACAAAATTAATTAATAAAACATATCTGAAAACTAAACAATGTGATAATTGACCATTGCGGTAAATAAAATAATAACAATTGCTGTTAATAGCAAAAAAGGTTGCCCTGAAACAGTACAACCTCAAATTATTAAACAAAAAAATAAAATGCTATTTCATTTCGGTCTTTAACTGTGCAACCCATTTGGTTACCCTGTCGTTTGTCAATCTTCCCTGATTTTCCTGGTCAAGTGGAAGCCCGACAAAAATATCACCCCTTTGTGCACGCGATGATTCAAAGGTGTAACCTTCAACAGGAGTTTTACCAATGATATTAGCACCGCATTTTTCAAGAATTTCAACAAGAATACCTATTGCGTCGCAAAAATTTTCAGGATACCCTTTTTGATCGCCTAATCCAAAAACGGCAAATGTTTTATTCTTTAAGTCCAAGTCCTCAAGTTCAGGAACGAATTCGTCCCAGTAGTTGGGCAATTCGCCATCGAACCAGGTTGGGGCGCTTAAAATGAAATTATCATTTTCCTTAAAAACGTTTGCTGTAAGTTCCTCAGCATTTATTGCCTGAATCTCATCCTTGCCAAATGCTTCAATCACTTTTTCAGCCACCTTTTTTGATTTATGGGTGTGAAAACTATAAATAATTACTGTTTTACTCATCGCTTGTCTTATTTAATATACCAATAATTCGTTTGCTGCTTTATAAATGCGGTCGGCATTAGGTAAAATAGCTCTTTCGAGAATGCGGTTAAACCCAACCGGGGTAAATGTTGAACCTACCCTTTTAATTGGCGCATCAAGCAATTCAAATGCCTTTTCGTTAATCAACGCGCTCAGTTCGCCGCCAAAACCTCCAAAAACCTTATCCTCGTGAACAATCAATACTTTATTGGTTTTTGCTACCGATTTTAAAATTGTTTCTTCATCCAGCGGAATAAGGCTGCGCAAATCAATTACTTCAACACTGTATCCTTCGGATTCAAGTTTATTTGCAGCTTCAAGGCTCAGATGAGTTGTGTTTCCATAGGTAAGCAATGTAAGGTCACTACCTTCTTTTCTAATACGTGCTTTTCCAAATGGCACTTCAAAATCATCGGGTATAACTGTTGCAGCTTTGGGATCCTGATACAAGGCTTTGGGCTCCATAAACATGGTCATGCCTCTTGATCGCATGGCGGTTCTCAACAATCCGGCGGCATCGTCGGCAAACGAAGGATAAACAATACGCACGCCGGGTATGGCTGCCAACGAACCTTCAATATTTTGTGAATGATACATACCGCCGCCAATATACCCTCCCGACGCAAGGCGAATAACGATATTCGGCGAAAATTTTCCATTCGATCGCCAGTAATCATGACTTGTATCAACATATTGTTCCATTGCAGGCCAGAAATAGTCGGCAAATTCAGCGCCTTCGACAACAATCCTGATTTTTTCGTTGTATCGCGACATTCCGTTGGCTGTACCAACAATAAAATCCTCGGCAATTGGTGCATTAAAAACACGTTTCTTTCCAAACTCCTGCTGCAATCCCTTCGATACATTGAAAATGCCGCCTTTATCTTTGTTCGCCATATCCTGTCCCCAGATAAAAGTGTCGGGATTATGACGGAATTCAGCTTTCAAAGTTTCATTTAAACCAGTTATCAGCTTTTTTTTCTCACCTTCAGCATTATGCAAGCCTTCAGGATATTTTTCAGATTGGTACGCTTCAGGCAACACAAAATCATAAATAGATTCGGGAGAAGGATCAGGAGCGCTTAAAGCAGCTTTATGTGCTTCTTTTAATTCTGCCTTTGCTGCTTGCTGAATTTCAAGAATTTCCTCTTCCGTGAAACGGTTGTAACGAAGCAACAAACGTTCGAACTTGGCAAGTGGATCATACTCCATCACATAATTTCTTTCAAGCTCATTTCTATAGAGAAGATGGTCATCGGAATTTGAATGAGAATGCATTCGCACGCAATTGGCCTGCAAAAGCACAGGTTTTGATTCTTCAAGCGCATACCGTTTTGCTTCAGCCATTGCATTCATCGAATCAAACACATCCTTACCATTACAATGAATAATACGGGTATTTTTAAATCCTGAAAAATTATTGGCTACTTTGCGGTTTGCAGTTTGGTCTTTTTTAGGAACAGAAATTCCGTAACCGTTATCCTGAATTACAAAAATAACTGGTAGTTCTTCTTTATCAGCGCCGTTAAATGCTTCGTAAACATAACCCTCGCTAACAGAAGATTCACCCTGTCCGCTGATTGCAACTGCTTTTTCGCCATAATATTTTATAGCCCGCGCAACTCCGACCGCGTGAAGTGCATGGTTTCCGGTTGATGATGATGTACTGTGAATATTCCATTCAGGTTTTGCAAAATGATTCGACATGTGGCGGCCACCACTCGAAGGATCTGTAGCTTTTGAAATTCCGTTTAAAATAATTTCTTCGGCTGTAATTCCACATGACATGGCCGTAAGCATTTCACGGTAATATAAAAATATGTGATCTTTATTTTTCTCAAAATGCTGACCAACGGCCAACTGAATTCCATCATGTCCGGCATAAGGAGCGTGATACGACCAGCCGATTGCCTGTTTTAAGTAATTGGGAGCTTTATCGTCGATAGCACGACCAAGTATCATCAGGTACAACCACTTTCTTAAAGTTTCCTTATCCGTTTTTTTAATGGAATAAATTTTAGGTATTTCCAACTCATTCATTGTTTTTGTGTTTTCTGAATTTTAAACTGTACGATTAATATCAAACTGTTCGAGGTTGTCAGCTATCTTGCGAAGAAATGCACCGCCCAGCGCGCCATCGATTATGCGGTGATCATAAGAAAGCGAAAGGAACATTTTGTGCCGTATTGCAATTACATCTCCTGAAGGTGTTTCCAATACTGCCGGTTTCTTTTCTATACTTCCGGTGGC
>JBBIVS010000258.1:0-309 GCA_037439605.1 Draconibacterium sp.
GGTAATCGATTTAATTGAATCGTTCAGTATCATTTTTAAGGGCAGGTTCTGGTAATCCTGGTTCGAACTGTTTCTTATCCGCACAAAAACTTCCTCTTCCTGTTTAAGCCGGTGCGCCGGTACTTCAACCCAACATGAGTCGATGTATAAATTGGCCGTTTCGTTTGCCACAAGCGGAAGAAAATAGCTAAAAACCGATTTGTCGGTAAAATTTTCAACATCGGTTACTGTTCTTTGAAAATCGGAAATAAAATACAGATGTTTATCGGTTGAAGATTCGTTAATTGCCTGGTCCTGAATTGTAAAACG
>JBBIVS010000258.1:345-5791 GCA_037439605.1 Draconibacterium sp.
TTGGTGATGATTGAATTTCGGCCACCTGCTGAATCAACTGTTCTTTATTGAAAATATGCTGGTGTTTGGGTTTTAAATCGTTGGTAAACAACATAAATTTTGTTCCGGCAGGGTACGCGAGTGCAATTTCCACGGCTTTGTTCCGTGCAACTTCAAGTAATTGTCCGTTTTCCGATAGCGCATTCATGCTGAATGAGTTGTCGATATATATACCAATAAGTTGGTTGGGTTGTTTTTTTGTGTCATTGGTTGTCGGAATGTATGGTTGCGCAAATGCAAAAACCAGGAAAATAATGGTAAGTATCCGGGCAATAAGAATAAGGAGTTGTTTTAACCTCGATTTGTTTTTAGTCTCTTTTTTAATGTCTTTCAGAAAACTGACATTGCTGAAATACACCGTTTTGTATTGCCTGAAACTAAACAGGTGAATGATGATGGGAATGGCAATTGTAAAAAGTGCGAATAAAAATGTAGGGAAAAGGAATTTCATTGTTTGATTTTATTTAAAGATTGCAACCTCTTTTTCGCCCGTTGATTTGATATAACCCCGGAACATGCCGCTTGTATTGAATTCCATCGCAATATTTCCATTTACATCCAACGCAATAACACCGCCGGCGCCTTTCAGTTCGGTAAGTTTCCTTATTTCTTCGCGGCAGGCTTCCTCAACGCTCATGTTTTTATATTCCATCAGCGCAGAAATATCGCGGGCAAAACCAAGCCTGATGTAATATTCGCCATGCCCGGTACACGAAACAGCGCAGGTTTTATTGTTAGCATACGTTCCGGCGCCAATTACCGGGGCATCGCCAATGCGGCCGTACTTTTTGTTGGTCATTCCGCCGGTTGAAGTTCCGGCGCAAATGTTCCCGTGTGCGTCGAGCACAGCACAGCCCACAGTTCCTATATTATCTTTCGATGTCCGTTCGCGTTCCTGCTTTTTAAGTTTCATCAGCGATTCATGTCTTTCATTTGTATAAAAATATTTGTTGCGAACCATTTCCAGGCCCTGTTTCTTTGCAAATTCCGATGCTCCTTTTCCGCTTAAAAAAACGTGTTCTGAATTAACCATTACTTCTCGCGCGGCGTTGATCGGGTTTTTTATATCGCGAACTCCGGCAACAGCGCCCGCGTTGAGTGTTTTGCCTTCCATTATTGAAGCATCGAGTTCCACTTTTTCGTCGTGGGTAAAAACTGCACCCTTCCCGGCGTTGAAAAGTGGTGAGTCTTCGAGAACATTGATTACCCGGACAACCACATCAGCAGCTTCAATGCCTTCTTTCAGCATCTTTTCACCCAGTTCGAGAGCCTCATTCAATTTGGCCATGTATGCGTTTTGTTGCTCCAGACTCAGTTTTTCTTTCGACATAACGCCTGCCCCGCCGTGAATTACAATGGCATACTTTTGCTGCGACGTTGCATAACAGGCAAAAACCGACATCAGAACCAGGAAAAATATTGTTTTTAAATACATTTTTCAAACTTTTTTAATTCATACAAAAATGAAACAATTAAGTGAGCCTGAAAAATAAATCTTGCCACTTTTTAAGTAAATCAATTAACGGTAAACCAAAACAAGAGTCAAACGATTATTTGTTTATAAAAAGTTTATGAAACTATAAACAAAACGAATAGTTTTGTGTTTGACTGACAATACAAAAATTAAACAGAATCATCAACAACAAAATGAAAGCAGAGGGTTATTCCATTAAAGACCTTGAAGTGTTATCGGGTGTAAAAGCACACACCATCAGAATTTGGGAAAAAAGGTATAATTTGTTAAGTCCGGCCCGGACAGACACAAATATAAGATATTATAACGATGCCGATTTGCGGCGGATTTTAAATGTATCGCTTTTGGTGAACAGCGGTTACAAAATTTCGAAAGTTGCCAATTGGGAAGAATCGCAACTGAAACAAGCCGTTTTGGAAGCCACAGAGAAAAAGGTTACCGAACCTGATTATGTTGAACGACTGATACTGTACATGTTAAATTTCGATAATATCGGATTTTATAAGTTGGTGAATGAAATCATTGAAAAGAAGGGTTTTGAGGATGCAATTGTAAAGGTGTTTTTTGTTTTATTTGAACGAATTGGCACTTACTGGCAGGTAGGTTCAATTTTTCCGGCACAGGAACATTATGTAACCAGCATTCTCCGTCAGAAGTTGATTGCCGAAACTGATAAACTGGGTGTTGAGGACAGAAAAAGCCAAACTATGCTTTTCTTTTTACCCGAGGGCGAACTTCATGAAATGAGTTTGCTATTTTATGCTTATCTGGCTCGTAAATATGGGTACAATGTAATTTATCTCGGACAATTTGTGCCGTTCGATGATTTGGTCAAGGTGCAGTCGCATATCAAAATTGATTATATTTTTGCTGCTTTCATAAATCCGTTAACCAAAGAAGACCTCGAAAGTTACCTTTTACAGTTGAAAGAAGCATTTCAAAATCAAAAAATATTTATTACAGGCTGGCAGGTGAAGCAACTGATGCCCGACTTGCCCAGAAACGTTAAGATTGTAAAAGATTACAAGGAATTTAAAAAATTTGTTGGCTGAAATTTTTACAACGAATATGACGAATGAATTTGGTTTCCTCAAAAAAAATACTGTTTACAAATACTTTTAAGCATCGTTTGCCCGTTTTTTTTAACAAAATGATTGTACCGATGAGAAAAGAAATTATCGTAATTGTTTTTGTTATTTTAACATTCTCATTATCAGCTCAGGTAAAATTTGATTTGGGAGTGAAATGCGGCGTAAACTTCTCGAAACTTAGTTTCGACTTGACTGATTACAATGCTGAAGCAGTTACCAAAATCCATTTGGGCGCATTCGGGCGAATAGGCTGGAACAGGTTTTTTTTACAACCCGAGTTCTACTTTAGCGGTAAAGGTGGAAGTATCGACAGTAACTTGGGAGATGCTATCACCTATATTGATTTTAATACCTTTGATATACCTCTTTTGCTTGGATTAAGGGCAATAAAAGGTAAAATTTTTGATTTACAGTTTGTTGCAGTACCGGTTTTCAGCAATATCACTTCAAAAGAGTTAGGCGCCAACGAAGTTTTTAATCCTTCATTTTTTAACAAGCAATATTTTGGGTTACAATATGGTATTGGTGTCGATGTTTTATTTATGACCCTGCATGCGCGAATGGAAAATGGCCTCACTGAAACTTACTCAAACCCTGACCCCAATAAATTGTCGGGAAAAAACAACACTTTCATGGTTTCACTCGGTTTTAGATTCCTGTAAATCAAAGCTGAACAACATCTTCTTCGTGGGTCTTGGTTTCTTTGAACCAGTTTTTAGGGTTCATCCGGTTTTTATATTTGGTAAAAAGTTCCTTGCCAACAAGTAAGCCGCCACACCAAAATACAATTTCCATTAAAATAAGGCTTGTTGTTGAGGCAATGACTTTTGTTTTGGTTTCGAGGTCGAAAAGCGGTATTATAAAAGTAGCAGCGAAAAAAACGCCGGAGAAAATCATTAAAAAAATACCCAACTTTATTTGAAAATTTTTCTCGTTTTTCATGGTTTAAAATGTTTAATACAAATAACCCGAATAGAAGGATTTTGTTTTTTCCATTAAAAAAGGGATAATTTAATTACCCCTTTTATGCTGAAATTTCAAAGTTGCACTAATAAATTGCAAACTAAATGCCCTTTATTTCCAATTCTCAATTTTCAATTTTCTATTTCTAATTTTTAATTTTTCATTTATAATTTCTAATTGATTCTTTTCACCGCCCAGTTAACTGCATTTGTAATGTGTTCGATAATTAATTTATCCTGAAATGCTTCATGGGTGTGGCCAAAACCGGTGTAGAACGAGCGGATTCCGTCTTTTTCGCTCCACCAGATAATCGGGTGATCGCCCATTTTCCAATCGTCGTTGTCGTATTTTTTAATTGAACTTTCGTCGATTGTGGCGAGCACATTTACATTGGGTCGCGGATTTTCCTTAAACGTGTACCACTCGTCGTAGGTGGTGTATGATTTCATTCCTTTAAACGGTTTCATAGCCGGGTGATACGATTTTTCGAAAACCACTGTGGCTTCCTGCGATGCCGGGTGTGTTTTAAAGTAACCGCCAATAAGTTTTCCGTAAAACGGCCACTCGTACTCGCAATCGGCAGCAGCATGAATTCCAACAAATCCTTTGCCGCTTTTAATGAATTTCTCAAAAGCAGCTTGTCCGTCGTCGCAAATTGCATCGCCTGATGGATTCAGGAATACAACCACATCAAAGTTCGATAAAAAAGCATCACGCAGTAATACTGCATTCTCGGAGGAGGTAATCACCCAGTTTTGTTTTTTACTTTGGTCGTACAGCATTTTTAATCCCGATGAAATTGATTCATGACGGAACCCAGCTGTTTTACTAAAAACCAAAACATTAACCGGTTTTTCAAACTCGGGTTTTTCCTGAGCAGTGCAGGCAAATGCCAGAACTGTAAAAATGATAATTGTAAAAAGTAAATTTTTCATGATTAATTTTTAATTGATTTTTGATACTTTAAATTCGTTACTTGATTTAGGTTTTTTAAATTTCTGATTTCCAATTTTTAATTAATACAAGATTAATAAAAAGAACAGAGATTAGAGAATTAAAAAAGGAAAGAATTTAATAACTTTTTAATCATTTTATCCCTTTTAAAAAGGTTTGGTTATTATGAATAAATCTTTTCTGCCGGGGTTTTGAAAATTGAAGGATAAGGTTTTTTATTCGGTACAACACAATTAATATGGTTTGAAAACTTTATTTTTGGTGAGCATAAAAACAAATGTCGTACATCTTAAAATCAAAATACCATGAAAGAAAACAATAAAATTATCATCGCAATTGCAATAGTTATCGGGCTGGGATTAAACGGGATATTTATCGGGCGGGCAATTCAGCGGTTTAAAAAAGAGGATCGTTTTATCTCGGTTAAGGGATTTTCGGAGCGCGAAGTAAAAGCCAACCTCGCTGTATGGACCATTAAAATCCGGGTTACAACCAACGATATTACCGAAGGGAGCCGGAAAATAGAGGCCGACAAACAAAAAATTGCCGAATTCCTGATGCAGAAAGGAATTAAACAAAATGAGATTTTTCAGCAGGATTTAAAAGTGGTTGACAAAATGGCGCGCGAATACGGGAATTCAGACATTGGTAATTTCAGGTATATTATTGAAAACGCGATGCAGGTGCGATCTGAAAATGTAGATACCATTCAAAACGTCAAACGAATGACCGATGAATTGCTTAAAGCAGGGGTTGTTGTTTCCAATATCGACGATTACAGGCCGGCAGTGCAGTATTTGTTTACCAAACTCAACGAAATTAAACCAGCCATGTTGCAGGAGGCGACTCAAAACGCCCGCAAGGCCGCGCTCGAATTTACAAAGGAAAGCAATGTATCACTTGGCCCGCTGAAAAAGGCAAACCA
>JBBIVS010000259.1:0-5781 GCA_037439605.1 Draconibacterium sp.
AATATCGGGGCAACAAAAGGAAACGGGTTTGAACTGGGCTTAAATACTTTGGTGTTAAAAACAAATAATTTCGCATGGGACATTAACTGGAATTTTACCACTTACTATGACGAAATTACTGCCCTTGCCGATGGAATTGAAAAGAACATCAACGGAAAACAAGGCCAGATTGTTGGTGAAAGGGTTCGGATTTATTATGACTATGAAGCGCTTGGAAACTGGAATGTAGGCGAATTTTCAGATTATATCACAGCCTGGAAGTCTCGGCATCCCGGCGAAACACCCGGATACATAGCAAGTTATGGCACACCGGGTTCAATTAAAATTGTTGACCGCAATGATGACGGAAAATTCGACGATAATGACAAAAGGATTTACCAGATGTCGCCTGACTTTATATTTGGTATGAACAACACCCTTACCTATAAAAATCTTTCGTTATCGTTCCTGATTTACGCCCGCACAGGTGGCTACATTTCGTACGAAATGAATTCGCAACTGAATTATGAAGCCGCCAACTGGGGAGATTTGGATTACTGGACGATTAACAATACAGGCGCTAAATTCCCAAGTCCTGGTTTAAGCAGCGCAAATCAGGCTTCTCACACAAATTACGGAAGTGCGCTTTTATACGAAAAGGCCGATTTTGTAAAAATTAAAGACTTAACCCTTGCCTATAATTTTCAGGGAAGTCTTTTGGCTAAATCAGGCATCCAGGGTATAAATGTTTATGGCTCACTGAAAAACTATTTTACTTTCAGTAAAATCGATAATTACGATCCTGAACGGGGTGGAAGTATATCTTTCCCATTGGCAAAGCAGGCTGTTTTTGGATTAAATATTGAATTCTGATAATTAATATTAAACATTTTAAAAAGATGAAAAAATCAATATATATAGCAATGGCAGCCGTTGCGCTGTTGGTTGGCACACCTTCGTGCACCGACTTTCTGGAAGAGGAAAACAAAGTGGGAATGACCGCCGATTTGGCCTACAACACGGTTTCAGGAATCGATGGCCTGGTAGCTTCATGTTACAGCTTTTCACGCGGCTGGTATGGCAAGGAAGCCGGTTTGGGCCTATCAGAAATGGGTACCGATTTGTTCTATTTTGGATACGACAATAAGCAGAAATCGCTGAATTCATATAACATTACGGCCGAATCGCTTGAAAACAATGTGGCCGATAATGCCAGTCTCGATCATTACTGGGAAATGTTTTACTGTGCGGTTGACGTTTGTAATACAGCATTGAAATTTGTTCCTGAAAATACTGTAATCAATCAGAATCTGAAAAACCAGTACCTGGGAGAAGCATATTTTATGCGTGCTTTCTACTATTTGCACATGGTGAATATCTGGGGGCCGGTTCCCTACAATACTGAGCCGCCAACAGGCATTGTCACCGATCCTGCCCGTGAACCTGAAGAATTCGTTTACAGTAAAATTCTGGAAGACCTTGACAACTCGATTAAATCATTTGATGCTGCCAATTACCGGATTAAAACCGATGGAAGGGCAAACTACTGGGCTGCACGTGCGTTAAAAGCCCGCACACTTTTGTATGCAGCTTCATGGTTAGGAGCGCAATCAATAACAACCAATAAAGATTATTCAGGTAAAAACCTGTATTCTCTTGCACTCGAGGAAGCAAATGCAGTTATTGGCAGTGGCGTCGCATCCTTTTACTCAAAATATTCCGATACCTGGTCAATGGCCAACGAAAACATAACCAAAAACAACGAAGCAATTTGGGGTGTGGCTTATTCTGAAGATATCACAACAACTGTAAATTGCATCCCATATCGTTACAAAAAGGATGCTTCGGGCAATGCCCTTCAATATAACAGTTTGATTACCCGCACCGGATACAGTCGCGGGGGAAGCGCGATGTTGCTGATGTTTGTTTCGATGTGGAACAACGGCGCCGACGATTTGGGTACCAATGGCAAGGAGGTTTTTATACGTGTTCTGGGCGAAAGCACCTCGTACATTAAAAACACCAAAACTGGCGAAAATGTAAATGTAGCAGCTCATTATTCACCTTATGGCCGAGGTTTTACACGTTATTTGCCATCGGCATATTTATGGCAGTTGCTTGAAAAAAACAGGGCAACCGATCAGCGCACAACCGCAACCCTGCTAGATGCCTATACAATTCCGGCAGGATTGGCAGGAAGCTCTGTCAAATATCCGTTAATGCAGGATACAGCAATTTATTACTGTGCATTGGACGGTAATTCAGCAGCGGGCATTGCAGCACAGGAAAGGGCAAAAAACAGGTACCGAATCCAGTTTATGTCCGGCGGCGATATTCCGGTTCTCACTTCAACAGATCCTGCAGTTGCCGTGCCCACAGAAAAAGCAAAAGCCAAATCAGATGTTTACGGCGATAACCGTTACAATAAATTCCAGGTTGGCGGATGGTGTTCATTCCCGGGGATTAAAAAATTCCTCGATAATGTTTACAATCCAACTTACCCGACCCATGATATTTCGAACCGGGACGCCATGGTTTTACGCCTGGCCGAAATGTACCTGATAAAAGCTGAAGCCCAACTGGGAACAAACAATGCCGGCGCTGCGCTTACCACAATTAACGAACTGCGTGCCGTCCGTGCCATTTCTGGGAAAAACAACTCTGTTTCAGGTCCGGTTACAATTGATACAATATTAGATGAGCGTGCAATAGAACTTTGCGGCGAACAACAACGCTGGTTCGACCTGAAACGTACCCGTAAACTCGTCGAAAGGGTTACCAAATACAACAAACAGGCATCGGCCAATATCAAGGAATTTCATTATTACAGGCCGATTCCGAATTCGCAGATGAACGCTGTGACCAATCTTTCCAATACCGTGGGTACCGGTTTCTGGCAAAATAATGGTTACTAAGATTAGTTTATTTTCATAAGTTAGTTACATTTTTTAAGAACTCCGGGTAACTGTTGTTGAGCAGTTCCCGGAGTTTCTTTCCTGAACTTTGTTTTACGGATTCTTTCCGGCCAAATCAACAAACCAATTCAGAATCAAAAAAATGAAAAAATTAATTTTGCCTGCTTTTTTAGTAATCTCTTTGCTGTGGTTCATGATATTTAGAGGCTGCAAAAACGAGGATTCTATCAACAGAAAACAAACACAATTTGAAAATCCGGAAATTGAGTTTGAAATGCCTACAGTTGCAGAACCGCAAATTCCGGGTAACGAAGTTAAAATTACCGATTTTGGCGCTGTTAGCGGAGGTCAGGTTTTAAACACCAATGCTTTTGCTTCTGCAATTAACGATGTTACCAGTAAAGGTGGCGGTAAAGTTATTATTCCCGCCGGAATTTGGTTGACCGGCCCCATCACTTTAAAAAGTAACCTCAAACTTCATGCTGAAGCCGGTGCGCTCATTATTTTCACCGCCAACAAAGATCTATACCCAATCATTGAAACCAGTTTCGAAGGACTGGATACCTGGCGTTGTTTGTCACCAATTTATGGCAAAGACATTGAAAACGTGGCTTTTACCGGCAGTGGAATTTGGGATGGTTCAGGCGATGCATGGCGTTTTGTAAAAAAGAGCAAACTCACCGACAGCCAGTGGAAAAAACTGGTTGCCTCTGGCGGATTTTTAAATGAAGAGAAAAATGAATGGTACCCTTCAGAACAGTTTAAAAATGCAATGGCTGGCGCGGACCAGAACGTTCGTTTTGATTTAAAAACAAAAGAAGAATTTGAAACTATTCGCGATTTCCTGCGCCCTGTGATGGTAAGCATCCAAAACAGCAAACGTGTGATGTTCGACGGACCGGTTTTTCAAAATTCACCGGCCTGGTGCATCCATCCGCTGATGGTTGAAGAATTAACGGTAAGAAACCTGACTGTCAGAAACCCGTGGTATTCGCAAAACGGCGATGGTATTGACATTGAATCGTGTAAAAATGTTTTGATTGAAAACTGCAATTTCGATGTGGGCGACGACGCAATCTGCATAAAATCGGGCAAAGACGAAGATGGCCGCCGGCGCGCAGTTCCATGCGAAAACCTGGTTATCCGGAATAACATTGTCTATCACGGTCACGGCGGTGTTACCGTTGGAAGCGAAATGTCGGGCGGGGTACGCAACATGCATGTTTCGAACTGCACTTTTATGGGTACCGATGTTGGCCTTCGGTTTAAAAGCAACCGTGGCCGGGGTGGGGTAGTCGAAAACATTTTTATTTCCGGCATCCGCATGACCGATATTCCAACACACGCCATTTCATTCGATCTTTATTACGGCGGTCAGTCGGTTTCCGAAATGCTTGAATCGGGCAACAAAAAAAGTATTGCAAAACCTGAACCTGTGACAGAGAAAACCCCGCAGTTCAAAAATATTTCGATTAAGGATGTTGTTGTGAAAGGCGCTTTAAAGGCGGTTTTTTTGCAGGGTTTACCCGAAATGAACCTCGAAAACATCCGGTTTTCGAATATGATACTTGAAGCCGGTTACGGATTTTCGATGATTGATGTAACCGGCGTGGTTATAGAAAACATCGTTCTGAAAACCAAATCGGAAAAAGCATTTGAGCTGCTAAATGCAAGGAATGTGGATTTCAAAAATGTCAGTTTTAATTCCGGTTCAAAATCGGTGATTACCGTGAACGGGGCAAATTCAACGGCCATTTCCCTGAGATCAAAAAAAATGCAGACAACGGTTGGCAACGAAGTCCCGGCAGGCGCCGTGAAATTCTAAAAGTTTAATTTAAATTTACGGTTGTATTTTTAAAAAAACAATTTAATAATACAACCATAATTTTAAAATTTTTATCTTTGTGTCGTTTTAAAATTACATTTCATGAAACGTCAGATTACATCAAAACTAATTCTATGGAAAGAAAGTTCTGGTAGAAAACCACTTATTATCAGGGGGGCCCGGCAGACTGGGAAGTCATTTACTATTACAGAATTTGGCAATAATTATTTTGAAGGAACCATTCATGTCTTAAATTTTGAAAAACGGATGGACTGGCATTCAATTTTTGAGCTCAATTTGGATGTAAAACGAATCATGAGTGAATTGGAAATCTTGTCAGCGAAAAAAATTATTCCGGGCAGGGACCTGTTATTTTTTGATGAAATACAGGAATGCCCAAATGCAATTGCTTCATTACGATATTTTTATGAACAAATACCTGAATTACATGTGATTGCTGCCGGTTCGTTACTTGAATTTGCGCTCGGAAACATTCCATTTCCCGTTGGCAGGGTTCAATTAATGAATATGTATCCTATGAACTTTAACGAATTTTTAGTTGCAACAGGAAATGAGCCGGCAGCAAAACTTATTTCCGACTTTCCAACGGAAGTTTCTGAATCAGTTCATAACATTCTTACGGGCGAATTGAAGAAATATTTTTTCGTGGGTGGAATGCCGGAATGTGTAAATAAATATGTCGAAACCGGAAGTTTTAATGAGGTATTTGAAATTCAATCGGATTTGCTCGCAACTTTCCGGCAAGACTTTTTAAAATATTCGCCACGAACAGATGTCGGTTGCCTCAACGCTGTTTTAAATTCTGTCCCCCAAAAAATAGGTCAACAAATTAAATATTCTGGTTTGGCACAAGGTTATTCTAATCCGACCATAAAAAAAGCATTCGAACTGCTTGAAACTGCCCGGATTTTTAGAAAGGTGAAAGCTGCATCGCCTGCCGGATTGCCCCTGGGCGCAAGTGCATCAGATAAAAAATTTAAAGCCCTATTGCTTGATGTTGGTTTGTTGGGGAGTTTTTATGGAGTTTCCCGTTCGCAGGAA
>JBBIVS010000260.1:0-5729 GCA_037439605.1 Draconibacterium sp.
AAGGCGCACACATTACAAAGCGGTTGCTCCAACACTTGCTGCCTGCTCAAATTGCGGCACTACAGTTAAATACCATACTGTTTGTCCGGAGTGTGGATACTACCGTGGCAAGCAAGTAATAGTAAAAGAAATTGCCGTATAAACCAGGTTAACTACCTGGTTTTTTTTACTCGTTGCGAAAGCAAAACAAAAGGATATTAAATTTCTGTAAAAATTCAGCAACTAAAAACGCAGATTTTTAGAACACACTCTTAAATTGTTCGGCGAAAACTTAACTATATTTTAACCTCAGCACATTCCCTTTGTTCAAATCACTGCATTTACGAGGTATTAAATTTATCTTCACGCCGGTTTTTAAAGACCAATACATTTCAAAACAAAAAACTTTTTTGAAAATTGTTAAAGCAATGGCAACATTAAGAGCGGCGATTACAGGAGTTGGAGCATACTTACCCGAATACAGATTAACAAACAAAGAAATCAGCACCATGGTTGACACTTCGGATGAGTGGATAATGCAACGTATTGGAATTAAGGAACGCCGAATTTGCAAGGATCCGGCAAAAGCAACCAGTGATTTGGGAAAAAAAGCTGTTGAAAATTTACTTTCAAAAACAAACACTTCCCCCGATGAAATTGATATGCTGATTTGCGCTACAATTACTCCCGATATGCCTTTCCCGGCAACAGCAAATATAATTGCCCAGAAAACCGGCATTCAAAATGCATGGAGTTTCGATTTAAATGCTGCATGTTCAGGTTTTATTTATGCACTTTCAACAGCGGTCCAGTTTATCGAATCGGGCCGGTACAATAAAGTTATTGTTGTGGCTGCCGAAAAAATGTCGGCCATAACCAATTATACCGACCGCACAACCTGCCCGCTTTTTGGCGATGCCGGCACTGCCATTTTGCTCGAACCCACCATTGAAGATGTTGGTGTAATTGATTACTTAAACCGGGTTGATGGACTTGGGCGCCATCACCTGCACATGAAAGCAGGAGGTTCATCGTTACCTGCATCGCATGAAACGATTGACCGCATGGAACACTTTGTTTACCAGGAAGGCCAGGTGGTGTTTAAGGCTGCTGTTTCGAGCATGGCCAGTATAGCCGAAGAGATTATGAAAAAACATAACCTTAAGCCTGAAGATGTTGCCTGGCTTGTACCACATCAGGCAAACATGCGTATTATCGATGCAACCGCGCGCCGCATGGGAGTTGGAACCGATAAAGTAATGATTAACATCCAGAAATACGGAAACACAACATCAGCTACTATTCCGCTATGTTTATGGGATTATGAAAAAAAAACTGAAAAAAGGCGACAACATTATTCTCGCAGCATTTGGCGCAGGATTTACCTGGGGAAGCGTATATTTGAAATGGGCTTACGACCCTGATTAGAAAATACCAAAGACTTGTTGCCGGAAAAGTAAAAAATTGTAATTTCAGACCCCTGTAATTATTACAAAAAATGTTATTCAAAAAAACTAATACAGAACATAAAATGGCAAAACTAACTGGAAATGGTGATAATATAAGCCAGACAATCAATATTATAAGCGAAGGAACTAAAATAAAAGGCGATATTAATGCCAATGGCGACATTAGAATTGATGGCGAATTAATAGGAAACATTTTAGTAAAAGGTAAACTGGTAGTTGGCCCCAAAGGAAGAATCGAGGGGCAAATAAATTGCAGCAATATCGAAATTTCAGGCTATATCAAAGGAAAAGTTACTGCCAGCGAATTGCTTAATATGAAATCAACCTCGCAGATCACCGGTGATATTATTGCCGGCAAACTTTCCGTTGAGCCCGGTTCACTTTTCTCGGGTTCGTGCGTAATGAATGCTACAAAACCTTTAAATGAACAGGAAAAATCCTTACAAAAATAAGTTCGACAATTTTATCCGTTACTCCAGCCTTGGTTTCGAAATGATGGTTATTATAGTGACAGGAACATTTTGCGGTTACAAAATCGACCAGTGGATGAAAAACGAATTCAAAGGTTTTACGCTGGGTTTGATGATTCTTTCTGTAATTATAGCCATTGTTTATGCAACACGGAATCTACTGAAAAAGTAAGAACAAGTTAATATTTGAAATGAAACGATTTATTATTGGTATCGCTGTTATTTCAGTCGTTCTGGTTTTAACCGGATGGCTGGTTTTTTCACGGTTTATACCGCAATATTATTTGCCTGTTTTACCGTTTATGTTGATATTTTTTGTGGTTGCTTCGGTTATTATTCATGCTTTTCAAGTGCAACTGGCAAATAAGGATTTTGCAAAATTTGCACGGAGCAATATGCTTGTTACTATTATCAGGTTGGTTGTTTATTCTGCAGCGGCAATAATATATATAGCTGTTGACGCCAAAAATGCAAAAGTTTTTATCATCTGTTTTGTTTTAGGTTATGTTGTTTTTACAATTTTTGAAATTACTTCCTTAATTAAGATAACAACAGGCAATACAAGAAACGATGAAAAAAAATGATGGAAAACCTTTCTTTACAGTTGTCATATTATCGAACGAAAATGAATCTTTTTCACCCGTCGTAAAAAAAATCTTTTAAATTTGTGGACATTAGTAAGCGCTATAAAACTATGTTAAAACTATCGGCGAGGATTTTACTGATATTGATATTTGGATTTGGCATTTTTTGCCGGGTTAACGCAGCCGAGGAACAAGAATCCATTCATTCCGGCACTCCTGACAAAGAAGAATTCAACACGGGTAAGTTTATTATCGAACATGTAATGGACTCATACGACTGGCATATTGTATCATTTGGCAAAACTCACATCAGTATCCCGTTACCTGTTATTTTATACAGTAAATATCCTGAATTACATGAAGGAAAAAGTTTACATGTATTTATGTCGGGCAAATTTCATCATGCCCACGTTGATTACAAGGGTTTCAGAATTTCACACAGTAAGGAAAATGAAGGTAAAATAGTGGAACTCGACCAACAAGGAAACGAAATAGGCAGACCTATGGATTTTTCGATTACTAAAACAATTGCAGAAATATTTTTCTCAGCATTGTTCCTGATTGTAATGCTTGCCTTTGTAGTTCGCAGTTTGAATAAAAACAAGGGCAGGGCTCCCAAAGGCATACAAAATTTAATTGAACCTGTTGTCATATTTATTCGCGACCAGGTTGCAAAACCAGCAATTGGCGAAAAGAAATTCGAAAAATTTATGCCATTTTTATTGACCCTGTTCTTTTTTATCCTCATCAATAACCTGATGGGGTTAATTCCTTTTCCCCCCTTTGGAGCCAATGTAACCGGAAATATAGCGGTAACCATGGTTCTCGCATTGTTTACATTTTTTGTAACTGCCATTAACGGAAATAAGCATTACTGGAAAGAAATTTATAATCCCGACGTACCCTGGTGGTTAAAATTTCCTGTTCCCTTAATGCCCATTGTCGAGCTTTCGGGCATCATTACAAAGCCTTTTGTTTTAATGGTGCGATTATTTGCCAACATGCTGGCCGGGCACATGATTGTTACTGTTTTTATCAGTTTAATATTTGTTTTTGCCAGTTTATACGGACCTTTAGCCGGATTGGCAGCGAGCCCTATTTCGGTTGTGTTCTCGGTATTTATTCTATTGTTAGATGTTTTGGTTTCGTTTATACAAGCTTATGTTTTTACACTGTTGTCGGCCATCTATTTCGGAATGGCCACAGCAGAACATCATTAATAATCATTAATAAATTTAAATGCTATGTTATCAGCAATTTTAACTGTACTACTACAGGCGACAACAGGCGCTGCAATTGGAAAACTAGGGGCTGCACTTGGAGCCGGACTGGCTGCAATTGCTGCGGCAATGGGTATCGGGAAAATCGGTGCTGCTGCTATGGAAGCAATTGCCCGCCAACCCGAAGCAAGTGGCGACATTCGCTCTAACATGATTGTTTCTGCAGCACTAATTGAAGGTGTAGCCTTCTTTGCAGTAATTGTGTGTGCACTTGTAATTTTTATGTAGTGAAAAACTTTTTGGCAACAACCTCCGGGATTGCCGGAGGTGCTGTTGTCATCAACTAAAAAATTAAAATTATGGGTCTAGTTACACCAAATCCCGGTACAATATTTTGGATGGTCATCATTTTCGGAATTGTTCTTTTCATTCTCCGGAAATTTGCATGGAAACCAATCTTAAATGCGCTGAAAGACAGGGAAGAATCTATTGCCAGTGCTTTAAATTCAGCAGAAGAAGCCAAAAAGGAAGTTGCCAGTTTAAAAGCCGAAAACGAAAAGGTTTTGACCGAAGCCCGCAGGGAAAAGGAAATAATTTTGAATGAGGCCAAAGAACTGAAAAACAAGATTATTGCAGAGGCAAAGCAAAAAGCCAACCTTGAAGCACAAAAAGCAATTGAATCAGCACGGATTCAAATTCAAAACGAAAAAAACAATGCTATTAATAACATCAAAAATCAAGTTGCCGAACTTTCGGTTTTGATTGCTGAAAAAGTAGTTAGGCAATAAGACGGAACAGGAAAAATTGATTGATGGTTTAATCGACGATATTAAACTGAATTAAAGTTTATGACTATTAGCGCAATACGAGTAAGATACGCCAAAGCTTTTTTCCTGGTGGCAAAAGAGAAAAAAATGCTGAACACACTTAAACCTGATATTCAAAAAGTTTTTGATGTGTGCAGCCTCTCGCCTGATTTTGTAAATATGCTTGAAAGCCCCGTTATTAAAACAGAGAAAAAAGCCGAATTGATAACCTCTATTTTTAAAACAGAAGTTCACCGGTTAACCTTAAACTTTCTTGTATTAATCATCAATAATAAAAGAGAAAATTGCATTCCCGGTATCTGCCGGAATTTTCTGGAAATGACAAGGCAAGAGCAAAAAATAAAATCGGCTGTTCTTATTACGGCATCGGAACTAAACCCGAAAATTAGCGATAAAATCAAGAGCTTGCTTGAAAAAGAATTGAATGCGACTGTTGAACTTTCAAGTCAGATTAAACCTGAAATTATCGGGGGGTTGATTCTCAGGGTTGACGACAAACAGTTCGATTCAAGTGTGGCTACCCGCCTGGAAAAAATAAGACAAAATTTACTGAAGACTGAAATCAGATAATATTCAAAGCGAAAAAATAGAGAATATGACAAACATAAAACCTGCTGAAATATCAGCTATTTTAAAGCAACAGTTGGAAGGCTTAAAATCGGAAACTGAACTTGAAGAAGTTGGTACAGTTTTACAGGTAGGCGATGGAATAGCGCGTATTTACGGCCTTTCGAATGTTGAATCCAATGAAATGATTGAATTCGACAGCGGGGTAAAAG
This sequence comes from Draconibacterium sp., assembly GCA_037439605.1. Classification (GTDB taxonomy): domain Bacteria; phylum Bacteroidota; class Bacteroidia; order Bacteroidales; family Prolixibacteraceae; genus Draconibacterium. The sequence goes on from JBBIVS010000260.1 coordinate 5,329, forward strand.
GAATTGTCCTGAATCTTGAGGAAGATAATGTCGGAGCTGTGATTCTCGGGCTTTCATCAAAAATAAAAGAAGGCGACTCAGTGAAAAGGTTGCAAAGAATTGCTTCCATTATGGTAGGAGAGCAGTTACTTGGGCGTGTAATTAACACTCTTGGCGAACCCATCGACGGCAAAGGTGCTATTCAGGGCACACTGCTCGAAATGCCTTTGGAGCGTAAAGCACCCGGGGTTATTTATCGTCAACCGGTTAAACAACCGCTGCAAACCGGAATCAAGGCAATTGATGCAATGATCCCTATTGGCCGCGGTCAGCGCGAGTTAATCATTGGCGACCGTCAAACCGGGAAAACAGCAATTGCCATCGATACCATTATCAATCAGCGCGAAAACTTTGAAAAGGGC
>JBBIVS010000261.1:0-5713 GCA_037439605.1 Draconibacterium sp.
CAAGGAGTGGGGTTATTATTTTGGAGTTAAAGCGGAATTGTGGATTTGGGAATAAAAATCATTTACATGTCGCCACCTTTTTTGGTTTCAATCAACACAACACCATTTGAGCCGCGTGAACCATAAATGGCTGCGCTTCCGTCTTTAAGCACATTTATACTTTTTACCTGAACAGGAGGAATTGAATTTAAAACACTGCTGCTTGTAGGAATACCATCAACCACAATTAATGCAGCACTGCTGCTGTTGATTGAATTTACCCCGCGGATAACAATTTCGCCGTTCACGACCTGAACGCCGGCAAACCTGCCCCGAATCAATTCGTATATGTTCGAATACATCGAGAAATCTACATCTTTATTACTCAGGTTCGAAACCGCGTTTAATTTATCCGCATCCTTTACATAGCCGTAACCAATGGCATATTCGCGGCTTTTCTGGCCGGGTTTCAGTTTTAAATTGATGATTGCGACCCGTACTTTACTTTCGAGTTCGAATTTTTCGGTATAAAAACCCCTTGCCGAAACTTTTAATACATCTTCCGGGTTACATGCAACTGAAAATTGCCCCAAAGTATCGGTTTTAACAACCTGTTTTGTACTTTTTACCTGAACACTGGCGCCAATGAGCGGGATACTGTCGAAGGTAAAAACCCTCCCCTGCAAAACCCGTTCCTGAGCTGAACCGCTAAGAGAAACAATAAAAAAACATAAAAACAGTACGTAAATAACAGATAATTTTTTCATGACCAGAAGTTTAAAATTTGAACTGAACATTTTTAATCTACGCGCAATTTAGCAGCTAAATTCCACAATAACAACTTGTTTTAAAACAGTTTCAGGTTTGTTTTTTTCCGTGTATAAACCACCCTTTTTACCCGGTAAGGTTTTTTCTTTTGCGACTCGAAATAAGTCCGAATCTGTAACTCGGCAATAATACCGATGGTAATGAACTGAATTCCACCCATTACAAGCAAAATTCCAAGCAACAGCAACGGTTTCCCCCAAATATCGTGACCGGTAATTTTAAGGATAAACAAATATAAATTAATCAGCGCGCCAATTCCAAACGTAATTATGCCGATTGACCCAAAAAAGTGCATCGGGCGTTGCAGGTACTTCTTGAAGAAAACCATCAGTATCAAATCGCTGATTACACGTGTTGTACGGCTCAGGTTGTATTTCGAGTTGCCAAATTCGCGGGGACGGTGATTTACCTCGACCTGGGAAATTTTTGTTGCACCTTCCAATGCAATGAGTGCCGGAATGTAACGGTGCAATTCGCCATAAATGTGAATGCTTTTTATAGTTTCCCGGGTAAAAATTTTCAGTGTACACCCCAAATCCTTCATTTGTATTCCGGTCGATTTCCGAATCATGTAATTGGCAATTTTCGATGGCACTTTGCGCAGGAACATTCCATCCTGCCGGTTTGCGCGTACACCGGCTATCATGTCCCAATCTTCCTCCTCCATCATTTTCAGCATTATTGGCACATCCGCCGGGTCGTTTTGCAAATCGCCGTCGAGCAAAACCACAAACTCACCCTGTGCCTGGTCTATGCCTGCCTGTAACGCCGAACTCTGGCCGTAATTGCGTTTCAATTCAACCAGGATAAACCGTTCATCGTCAATTTTCAATATCTCTTCGCGGGTCTGGTCGGTAGAACCATCATCAACAAAAATGGCTTCAAAATCGATGTTTTTAAGGGCGGCTAGTATTTGTTCCGACAGCGGCTTAATATTAGGTTCTTCATTGAATACACAAATTACCAGCGAAAGCTTCTTCATTATTATTAATATTTTATTTTCAGAAAAAAAATGATTCAGATTGGCAACAAAGTTAACCAAATCCGATTCAAAAAAACATGATTTAACCAACCGGTTTCAATTTCCAGATAAACGAAAATTTAATGGTTTTGTATTCCCAATCGCGCAATCCGTTTATGAACTGAATGCGAAAAGCTTTACTATCAAAGTCTTTACGCAATTCAAAATTCAGTTGCGTGGGTTTGTCCCGCTCGTTTTTATAACCTGAATAACCCGACAGTGAAGCTGATAAAACAAGCATTTTTCGCTCATAATCGGCGCCAAGCGCATATAAAAATGCATCGTTTTGCAGGTTAAGTTCGTCGTTGGTTTGCCAGGAGTAAAACCCTGCAAGTCCAAACGGACGGAAAATTCCTCTTTCTGATTTTGCCAGTTCCTTTGAAAAACTCAAATCGAAAAAATAGCCAGGGCTGTCGGTATATCTGGCGCCTTCCAACTGGTTGCCCGATGCGGTTTTTGCCGCCATTCGCAGTAAAGTATTCGGAAACTTCCTGTCTTTCGAAATCTGAATTAATGTACTGAAATACAAATCGCCAACAGCAAATCCTTTACCGTCTTCAATCCGGGCAAACCGTTCATTCCGTATCTCTTCAGAGAAAGCAAAATGTTCGGCAATTACGCCATAAAATTCAACAGCAACCTTATTCCTGGCAAACGGAATATAAAGCCGCCCTGAAATGTCCTGAGTTGGATCTCCTTTCAGAAAATGGGTCGCAGCAGATAGTTCGATTTGAGTTATTGGATTAAGGGATCCTTTTTTTACTTCGGGTACAGCCAGGGCATTTGGCCCGAGATAACCCGGAGTGATTTTAATCCAGTCGCGCCAGCCTTCATCGCCCTCTTCCCAGCCATGAAGCTCGTTCCACCATGTGTAGTCTTCGCCTGAAGATTGCGCATAACCATTGAATGAGAATAAAAGAAGCAGAAAAAGACAAATGCGGTTAATCATTTTGGTAAATTAGATTAAAACCAAAGATAAAAAAACCCTTCAGACTTTTCTGAAGGGCTTTTGATTAAATCTTTAATTTTTCTTTGATATGTTGCGGAACTCCGTCCTTATGCACCATCACCGACATGGTTTTGTAATTTACATAAGGTTTCGAAGCGTAAAAATACCCGTTGTATTCATTGTAGTTGCCCCACGAGTTTTTTACTTTGTAGAAAACTTTACCTTCCTGGTTTTTAGCCGTTCCGACAATGTGCATACCGTGATCATCGGTGGTTTCGTAATTGTCGAATGCCAGTTGTCTCATCTCCTGGGTGACATCCATTTCAACCACGGGTTTGTCGAGTTTGTAGAGTTCCCGTTCTTTATCTTTTTCCGGCAGCGATTCCCATTTTAAATGTTCTTCCCGGTTCATTTCAAGGGCAGGTGCAGCAGGCAAAACAGCCACGCCTTTGTTGCTTGTGGCAAAACCTTTTTCGCTCACATCGGCAGCCCATGCAACCGTAAAACCATTGTTCAGCGAATAGTCGATAATCTCTTCCAATTCATTAACAGGCACATTGTAAACCTCGTCCCACGACCAGTTATCGGGCACTTCGAGAATAAATTTTGAGTAAAACGGATGATGGGTATATGAGGTAATTTCGACATAATCATCCATTTTCAGGCCAATGTATTCATCGGCAAAAGTTTGTGGTGTAAATGTTTTTCCCTCGTATTCAAAACTTTGCGGTACTTCACCTAAATATTTATTCAGAGTGGTCGAAATTGTTTCGTTACAACCTTTTTCAAGCTTTATTTTGCTGCTGTTCACAACTTCATCAACCTGCTGTTTCAACAGGTTATCCATTTCGTCGTGTGAATGCTTTGATGCGCCATACTCCAAACCACGGTAAACCGATTCAGGTACAATTCCATATTGGTTAATAACATTGGTTACATCGTGAAAAGCGCCTCCGGCAGAGAAATTAAGGTTCCCGTGCATTCTGATATATCGGCTTGCCTTTTCGGAATAGGTTAACCTTACAATAAACATTTCCGAAAGATCGACTTCGGGCTTTCCCAAACGCAACAATTCCGATTCTAAAAATGAAAGGGTTGAGAACGACCAGCAGGTATTCGAGCGATACTGGTCTTTTACAGGTGTTACAGGCAAAACAATTTCATCCTCAAAAATATAACCAACGGGCGCTGTGTTGCTTTTTCCCTTGTCGGTTGCAAAACCAAAAACCACAAAAGCCACCACAAGAAAAATGGTGGTAAAAGCGCGTAACTTCATGAATGTAAAAATATTATATCTGTTTTTTGTAAGGTGACAAAATAATAAAGAAAATTTCTTTATTGCAATTGTAAAAACCTGAATAAAAGTTAAAAATGACAAAAAACTATTGGTCAAATGTTTGCTTTTCACTATGTAAAATCAATGCATAGAATTAATTTCACTGTATCGAAAGCAAAAGATCATGTGGTCATTTACCATTCCGGTGGCCTGCATGTGTGCATAAATCACGGTTGATCCCACGAATTTGAATCCGCGTTTTTTCAGGTCGGCGGAAATTTTATCAGAAAGTGCTGTTTTTGCCGGTAGTTCCTTCAGGTCGGTAAAATGGTTAATCACGGGTTTGTAATCCACAAATTTCCAGATGTAATTATCGAAACTGCCAAACTCTTTTTGAACTTCCAGGAAACGCTGTGCATTGTTTACACAGGCAACAATTTTCATTTTATTTCTGATAATTGATTTATCCTGAATCAGTTCATCCAGCTTTTTCTCATTGTAACCGGCTACAATTTCGGGATTGAAATGATCGAAAGCTTTTCGAAATCCTTCCCGTTTGTTTAAAACTATCTGCCAGCTTAATCCTGCCTGAAACCCTTCGAGCACAAAGAATTCAAACAATTTCGTGTCGTCATGTAGTGGCACGCCCCACTCTTCGTCGTGGTATTTTATCATTAAAGGGTTGCTATTTGTCCAGTTACAGCGTATGCACATAGATTTCTTTTTATTTGGAGATAAAAATAACTAAATACCAAACGCTGTAAAACCGAATCATTCAATATTTAATTGATCAGTTTTAAACACAATTTAATTCAACTCACTTTAATTTCTAACGGAATTTTTATAGAGGAATTTCGAATTTCTTTAGTTTGGATAAAACAAAACAGAAACGACATTTATGGAACATTTCAATTCTGCAGTTTTATTGAGCTGTTGACCAGGAGTCAACCGCTCAAATAGAATCGCAAATAGCAAATTCTGTATGAGCGGCCAGGACGCAGGTAACATTAAATCCCGTAAGGGATTCAATGTGGGTAGCAAAAAAAGAAAATTGAAATGTTCCGTCCCGGACGGGACGAAATAACTTTTTCACATACATTCTTCTACCCATATTTTGTGCCTAAAGGCACTCTCTCCACCTTATTCCTTTTGTCTTTTGCCTTTTCCCTTTTTCTTACTGCCTTTTGCCTGCTGCCATACTGCCTTTTGCCTGCTGCCCTGCTGCGAACTAATTACTACCTACTGTAAAAATCAATCGTTAAATAAAATTAATCTAAACAGAAGCTAAACAGGTAAAATGCTATTTTTGTCAGCTCAGAAAAAAAAGATGAAGCGGATAATATTGATTGTTTCCTTGTTTGCCATGTTTTTACAGGCCGAAGCGCAAATGAACATCGATCATTACATGAGGGTTGGGCAAACGCGCACACAAATTGGAAATTACACGGGGGCCATAGAATATTTCAACATCGTTTTGCGGTTTAAGCCTCACCTTGCAGAAGCTTATTTTTACCGCGGAATTGCCAAACACCAGCTCGAAGATTACCGCGGCGCTATTAACGATTACAACACTGCCATCGACATAAAACCCTTTTATCCACAGGCATACACTTACCGGGGCATGGCATATCACAACCTGAAAAATTATAAAAAGGCCATT
>JBBIVS010000262.1:0-3064 GCA_037439605.1 Draconibacterium sp.
CAGGTTATCCGGTTTTCCGATGGTTCGTACCTCGAAAACCAGGATATGTGGCGGCTTTCGGGGATTTACCGCGATGTGAAACTTTACGCGCTGCCCAAAAACTACATCCATGATTTTTATGTGGTTACCGATTTGGACAAGGATTACAAAAATGCCAATGTGAAAATAGAAACATATATCATTAATGCGATTCCCGATTCGGCTCATTGCACACTGGAAATCGATGTTTTCGACGGAACCCTGAAATCGATTTTAAAAGATGGCGCCCAATCTGTCAGTTTTAAGGTCGATTCTTTGGGTTCAAAAAAGGTCAGTCTTTCTGTTTTGGTTTTAGATCCGCCAAAATGGTCGGCTGAATATCCCAATTTGTTTACCCTGCTTTTCAATTTAAAAGATAAAAAAGGCACGACTTTACAAACGTTCGCCAAAAAAATAGGGTTCCGCGAGGTGGAATACAAAAATCACATTTTCACAATTAATGGTGTACCAGTAAAACTGAACGGTGTAAACAGCCACATGCACGATCCGGAGCACGGTCAGGCAGTTCCGTTGGAAACACTGCGAAAAGACCTCATCCTGATGAAGCAATTTAACATTAATTGCGTCCGCACCTGTCATTACCCGCCAACACCGGAATACATCGAAATGGCCGACGAACTTGGAATTTACGTTGTTGATGAGGTGGGCGACGAAACACATGCAAACGAATGGCTGTCGGAACGAACTGAATGGACCGAAATGTACCGCGACCGTGCAAGAAAACTGGTTTACCGCGACCGCAACCATCCATCGGTGATTATGTGGAGCGCCGGAAATGAATCGGGAAGCGGATTTAATATTGATGAGGTGATAAAAACCGGGAAAGCCATCGACCCAAGCCGCCCGGCATGGATGTACGGCGGAAACGATTTTTACATTCCATTTGAAGATATCGTGGGCCCGCGGTACTGGATTCCCATCGATTATAAAAACCTGGCCGAAGGAAAAGTGCTTCCCGAAAACGATTTGCGGGCTTCATTTATGGATGAATACCTTGCAGCCACCGGAAATGGGTTGGGCGGTTTAGATGAATACTGGGAACTGATTTGGAAACACCCACGGCTTACCGGCGGCGCTATCTGGGACTGGATTAGCCCCGGTATAAAAACCCCGCGCTGGATTTTGTATGATTTATCGCCAAAGAAAAACGACGGACAAATTATGGGACGCCCAACATTTGTTGATGGTAAAAATGGCCGTGGACTTCAGTTTTCGGGGCACGACGACTGGGTGGAATTTTACCGCGATCCCAGCCTCGATATCACAGGAAATCAACTTTCAATCGGATTTTGGGTTAAACCCTCGGAAATACCTCAGCCTAACGAGTTTATAACCAAGGGAAAACACGGGTATGGAATCAGGATGGAAAACCCCGAAACACTGGAGTTTTATATTCATTCAGGTAAAAGAATCTCAGCCAAAACCAAAGTGGGAGATGACTTTTACGAAAACTGGCACTACATTGCTGGAATTTACGATGGAGGCAAACTGCAGCTTTATCTCGATGAAAAACCTGTTGCCCAAACCAACTTTAGCGGAAATATCAGGGACACACCTTTCCCGCTTTGCATTGGCCGCGAAGCCGAAACACAGGATCAGGGTGAATATTCGGGGCGATTGTCGAAAATGGTGATTGATGATGTGAAAATATTCGACAGAGCCGTTTCATTGAACGAATTAAAAAACAACACTGAAAATGCAATACTTGCCCTTGATTTCGAAAGCGATAAAAAAGGAGGTGATTTTTTTGCTGTTGGTTTGGGTGGAAGAACTTACGGAATCATTTGGCCCGACCGCGAAATTCAGCCCGAAATCTGGCAGATAAAAAAATCGGGCCAACCCGTTAAAATTGAACCGGTTGATGTTGAAAACGGGCTTGTAAAAATTACGAATCGTCACGAGTTTAAAAACTTAAAAGAACTGGTGGGAATGTGGCAGTTGAGCGTGAATGGCGATACAATTCAGCGCGGATTTTTCGAACTTGATTTGCCGGCAGGCCAATCGGTTGTGGATTCCATTCCATTCAGAATGCCGACAATTGAAACTGGTTCAGAATGTATTTTAACGGTTTCGTTCCTGTTGAAGGAAAAAACAAAATGGGCAGAATCCGGCCACGAAATTGCATGGGATGAAATGGTTGTGAAAACCCCGGTTTATGAAAAAGAAAAGGTTGTTTTCAAAGGGAAAGTAAACGCTTCTGAAAACGAAAATGGAGTTACCATTTCGGGAGACAATTTTAAATATGTCGTCAATAAAAAAACCGGAGAATTTATTTCACTTCAATTTAACGGAACCGAATATCTGGAAGGAGGACCGGCATTTAATGTTTGGCGTGCACCGCTTGCCAACGACATTGATCCGTGGGGAAGTCAACAGTTTACAAAAACAAATTACACTCCCGGTTTTGGCCGCAGCATCGACAACCAGTTGAGAACACTTGGAATGCGCGATTTGGTTTCTCAAGTCGATGAAATTGAAGTTTTCAAAAAATCAGACTCAAAAATAGTGGTACGGATTAAAGCCTTTTCAAACTCGTCGCTGCCGGCCAACCGGCAACTGAGGACTGACTCCGGTTCTTCGGCATTTGAGCGCAACGAAACCTGGACTTTTTTGGCGGACGGAACTATTGAACTTGAGCAGGAAATCATTCCGCACGGACCGATGCCAGACATGTTGCAAAAAATCGGGTTGCAGTTTCAGTTGCCAAAACAGTTCAGCGATGTTGAATGGTATGGCCGCGGGCCGTTTGAGAATTATCCCGACCGTAAAACCGGCGCTAAAACCGGTCACTATTTTTCGAATGCAAACGAAATGTATGTTCCGTATATTTTTCCGCAGGAATTTGGAAACCGTTGCGATGTGCGCTGGCTGAAAGTGCAGAATGCGGATGGAAAGGGGTTGATGATTAAAGGGGACGAATTGCTCAACTTCAGCCTTCACAAATATACAACCGACAATCTTGACCGTGCGGTTTATACTTACCAGTTAAAAGAAGCACCCAACACAATATTAAATGTTGATTACG
>JBBIVS010000262.1:3086-3340 GCA_037439605.1 Draconibacterium sp.
GCGCCAATTGCAGCGCTACCGGGTTTTGCCGGGTTATAAAAAAAACACGCTTTCGATTAAGCCGTTTTGATTGAAAAAAGGCGCAAGGATTTTTGACTTTCTTTGCGCTCTTGTTATTCAGTATTTTTTTGAAAATAGCCAGTTTGTTTACGATTGTGCTTTGCAACCGAAGAATTTATTTTTCTACCGGGTTATCAAAAACAATCCGTTTATCCTGATTTGCTACATTTTCAGTTACAAGAAATGCAAATTCT
>JBBIVS010000262.1:3350-5692 GCA_037439605.1 Draconibacterium sp.
AATGCGTTTCATTTTTTTGTAATCAATCTTATCCAAGTCGTCAGCGGGTGTGTGGTAATCGTCGGGAACACCTGTAAAAATTCCAAGCACCGGAATATTTTTGAGGTAGAAATGATATAGGTCGCTGCGGCCCATAAATACTCCTGTCAGTTCGTCGTTAGGAACTAATTTCAGTTCTTTGCAATACTTATCGGTAATTTCATTTAATACTGTGCTGGTTTTTCCTTTTGGCAGGTAAATACGATCTGGTCCTGCAAGGCTTTTATCCGGGTCATCTATTCTTTCCGGGTCTTTTTCTGCCGAACGGCCAACCATATCGAGGTTAATGCTTGCAACAGTCTTCTCAAGTGGGAAAACCGGATGTTGAGTATAATAATCGGAACCAAGCAGACCCTTTTCTTCGGCTGTAAACCATGCAAAAACAATACTTCGATTTGGGTTTTTTTCCATATTAGTAAAAGCTTCAGCAATTTCAAGCAGGGCAACTGTACCGGAGCCATTATCGTTGGCGCCATTAAATACATCGCCATTTGCAGCTACTCCAAGGTGGTCGTAATGTGCCGATAAAACTACGCATTCATCTTTTAAAACCGGGTCGCTCCCCTCCAAAATTGCAATAACATTTTTCCCTTCAACTGGTTCCGCTTTTTTTATCAACTGAATTTCTGCCTTACAATTTTTTACTTCAAAAGTTTTTGGGGTACCACTTTTATTAATTTCGTTTTGCAATTGCAATAATGTTTTCCCCGATTCTTTAAGAATTTCCTTAGCAAGTTCTTCTGTTCCAAATATTAAATTTATGGGAATATTTGAACGGCTTCTCTTACCTTTCAATGAATAACCTTCAGGAGAAGAAAAAGACTTTGCTAACATATTAAACCACTTTTTATTGGGATTCAACGGATCGGGAACCAAAATAAGTGCTTTTGCCCCACACATAAAAGCCCATTTTATTTTCATCCTTTCCTGGTTAATATCGATACTTCTTTTCGAAGTATCAAGCGCTGTTTCCAGGTTGCGGGTCATTACCAACAAAATTTTATCTTTTAATTCCACTCCCTCGTAGTCGTTGTATTTACTTTCAATATTATTCCAGCCGTATCCGCAAAAAACAATGTTTCCTGTAAGTGTATCGTTTTTAGCCGTTCCTTCAACTCCAAGTGTAATAAAATCTTTGGTTTTATATTTTCCCAAACCATTTATACTCTTCAATTTGATAAAAGTATTTTCCATATCCGCTTTAACCGAAACCATTTCTATAAGTTGAAAATAATCAGGGCTTCCGGGTTTTAATCCCATTTTCATGCATTGTTCCTTCAGGTAATCTGCAGTTAATTCGAGTCCTGGAACCGGGGTTCCGAAATCGCGCCCTTGCATATTATCGCTGGCAATAAATTCGAGGTGTTCTTTTAGTTCGTTTTCAGAGATAGATTCGAGTGCTTTTTTCTGAGCAACAGCGTTAAAAACTACTAATAAAAATAGCAGTGTAAGTTTGATTTGAGATTTCATGATCCTGGTTTTTTGTATTTTGAACACAAGTTAGTAATAATTTATTAGCCAGCAATCTGATAATAATTATTATTTCACTGGTCATGTTTTCAACCTCAACCGTTTTATTTAACAGGTGCTAAGCAGTTGAGAACCGCTAAGCGCCTGATCGGAAATGATTTACAACAATTCACTTAATTTCCATGCCTGCACATGTTTAATGCCTTTGTTCGATGGCATTTGCAAATCGTCTAAAGTAACCACGTATTTCTCGTAATTGTCGTCGATTTCTTCGAGCGCACCAAATTCGCGGGCAACGGTTTCAGGTTCGGCCAGCAAATAAGCCGATTGCAGGTACATCAACTTGTCGGCTTTGCGGGCGATAAAATCGACCTCGCGGTTTTTAATGCTGCCGGTGTAAACTTCATAACCAGCCCTGCGGAGATCTAAATACAACAAATTTTCAAGCATATAACCAAATCCATAACCAAATCCCGGGTACAGGTAATTTTTGTAAGCCAAATCATTGGCATAAAATTTCACGTTTCCGGCAATGGTTTGCTTTCCCCTTATATCATAACGTTCGCAGCGGTGCACAAGAAAAGCATCCTGCAGATACCCGATATAATTAGCAATAATGTCATAACTTGTTTTTCGCCCCAGGCTTTTAAAGTAATTGAAAACATTACTCACCGAAATAAGGTTGGAAGCATTGTTAATCAAATAAACAAAAATATCCTCAAGCAATCCGGGTTCCCTGATATTCTGTCGTTGAATAATATCGCGCAGCATCACTGTATCTTTGATTGCCGCTACATAATTTCGCCTTGTTTCTGGTTTTGGAATTGCAAAGC
>JBBIVS010000263.1:0-5660 GCA_037439605.1 Draconibacterium sp.
TGGTTTGTCGCTTTGAAAGAAATCCACTTTCACTCCTTTCACACCCCATGCAGCAATTTTCTGAAATTCTTCTTTCCTGCGAACAGGATCGCTCATAATATCGCGTGGACGTTCAGTAACATCATTGTGAGGTCCGCCCGAGTTGTACCACATCAGCACTCCAACATTTTTTGTGTTGGCGTATTTTACCAGTTCTTCAACGTTTCCGCCTGTCATTAAATCCCAGTTGGCATCCACCAAAGTGTATTCCCAACCAAATTCTGCGGTGAAATCCACATATTTTTTCAGCGATTCGTAATTTTTCGGGCTGGGCCAGTCGCTCCACCAACTCCATGATGCACGGCCGGGTTTTATCCACGATTCGTCTTCGATTTGCGAAGGAGGATTGAGTGCAACTACCAAATCCGATTCCACCACATCAGCAGGATTTTTCCCGATAATCATTATCCGCCATGGAGTTTCCCATGGTAAAGCTGAAGTTGGAATATGGCTGCAAACATTGTTGGCTTCATTGATTTCGGGCATCCGGAGAACATATTTCCCACCATCGGCATTGGGTTGAAGGTGCATTCCGAAATAGGTGGAATCAAGCGCTGCTTCTGTTAACAAAATCCATGCGCTTCCGGTTTGAAAAAGCGCAGGCAAACACCATCCTTCTTCCCCGGGTGCAGTGGTACCGATTGGGATCCCGTTTTCGAAATACCTTTCATAAGCAGGAGTATAAGTGGTTACTTTATCGTAAGGCGCCATCCAGGTTTTACCTTCGCCTGCAATGGCAAATCCGGTAACTTCTTCTTCAACAGAAAACAATTTTTTGTCGAAATTGGGGAAGCGGTAACGGAAAGCCACGCCATCGTTGGCAGCCCTTATTATTATCTGCAGCGGCGAGCGATTTTCGTTTTCGAAATTGAGGGTAAGTTCATTCACTTCGTTATTTACTATTTTGCGTTTGCCAACCGGCAATGAAAAAGTTTCATCGATAGTCAAAACAGGTTCAACCGACACAAATTTCATGTTCTGAATAAAGGATTCGTCAGCCCGCCGGATTCCAAGCGGAGAATTGGCAATTACCTGTTTTGTCGCCCCTGACTCAATCAATGTAACGTTGTACATTAACTTGTTGGTTTCGCCTAAAAGGACATTAAACTGAATATTTTCCGATGGTGATTTGACCGACCATTCTGTTTTTTCCCTGGCGCAGGAAACAATTAAAGTAAAAAGGGTAAGCATAGTTACTGATTTGATTAACAGGTTTTTCATTTTTGTAAGATTAAGTTGAATGAATTCTGTTTCAAAAATATAAATATTGTGGATTTAAAAATGTATTATTGTCATATCAGACTTATTATTAACGTTTAAAAAAACAGGTTGATTAAATATTTAAGGGGTATTGATTTACAACACTAAACTGATTCACATGAAACCAAATTTTTTTCTGATTACTGTAATTGTTATTCTGTTTTTTTCGTGCAAACCGAAAATTGATAATGCAACTTATACAGAACTGACGCAAAAGGGAAATGAAATTACGGGTCTGGCGCAATCGGTTTTGCTGGCCAATGTTGGAAAGGCAATGCAAACCGGCGGCCCTGTTTATGCAGTTGAGTTTTGCAACCTGAAGGCTTCGTCTACCATCGACAGTTCAAACCGTGCAAACAACTGCGAAATTTCGCGGGTTTCGGCAAAAAATCGTAATCCTGAGAATAACTTAAAAACAGCAGCCGATAAAAACCTTTGGGTTATTTTTGAAAATGGTTTGGTAAACGATACCCTGCTCAGGGAAAATAAGAAGCTGGTTTACTACAAGCCCATTAAAACAGCAATGCCGGCTTGTTTGAAATGCCACGGAGTGCCGGGTTCCGATATAGATGAGGCAACTTCCGAAAAGTTGTTAAGCCTCTATCCAAATGATTTGGCTACGGGTTACCATTTAAACGATTTCAGGGGTTTATGGAAAATTGAGTTTGCAGCAAATTGATTTTTTAACTTTTTTAATCCGATTCTGGCTAAAAACCCACCCTTTTCAGACTTATTCACCATGTTTTGTTGATAAAATCAAGCCAACCCATGTGTTTTGGATAAATACTTTTCCTAAAATTGCTCACCCTTATTTTTTATCTTCATAAAATTATGCGAATCACGGGTGGCGTTCTGCTGCCCGTTTTCTTTTTTAACGGTTTTGGCTTTTAATTTTGATTTGTATATTTTGAAGCACTTTTTGGATTGAATTTTTACTTTGGCATTGAAAACACTTTTAGAAAACATAACATGAGAACAATTATCATTTTATTGCTTTCCCTTATTACCTGCACAGCGATGGCTCAGGACAGAATTATCAAAAAAAACGGTGATGTTATTGAATGTAAAGTAACCGAAATTGCAGCCGATGAGGTAAAATATTATTATCCCGATAATCCGAAACTAATTTTTGGCATTGATAAGGTATTAGTCGAAAAAATTAAATTTGGCACAGGTGAAGTAATCGTTGTTGAAGGAAATACTTTTAAAAATTCGGAATACTACATTGGTCAGAATAAGAGGGCGCTTAAATTGAATTTTACTTCGCCATTTACCGGGAGTACGGAAGTTGTTTATGAGCAAAATATCAAACCTGGCCGTTCGTGGGAAACAGCTTTGGGAATCATTGGTTTGGGGTTCGACCCACAGGAATACAATCCCCGTGGGGTTTTTGGAAAGTTTGCTTATAAATTTTTGAAAGACCCCGATTTTTACATGCAACGCATGCATTACGCCCACATTTTGAAAGGTGCCTACATTGCCCCCGAGCTGGCTCTGAGATACATGTCGTTTGATTCTGATGAAGGTTGGTACAGAGACTCTTATGGTACCGCAAGAAAGGAAAATTTTGCGTTGGCGGTAATGTTAAAATTCGGAAAACAATGGGTTTTTGATGACGCTTTTTTAGTTGATATTTTCGGTGGAATTGGTTATGGATTTGGCGGTGACGATTACGATATTCTTAATTATGGATTTATAGTTGGAGATGAAGAAGTTCCTGTTGCATTTACTGCGGGAATCAGGATTGGCTGGGTATTCTGAAGTTTAAATTTCAATTTGTAATCAATTTCTTTCAATCAATCTTTCAACCTTTTTTTGATTATGTATGTTTCAATTCCGAACAGAAAGCAAAATGAATCATGGATTTTAAAATTTCAAAATATTTCCCCGGCATTCGTCCCCAGGTTACTCTTCCAACACACCAAATGTTTATTTTGCTGAAAGAGGAAGGAATCAGGAAAATGGTTAGCGACCATTACGATTTGTTGAAGGAAAGCGCCATTAAGGATTTGTTCCCCAAAAACCCAATTGCTCTTGAAAAAGCAAAGGAACATTCAGCCGATTTTTTTATCCAGATTTGCGGCGGTCCCGATTATTTTAACCAAAACCGCGGTCAGCCCCGGTTGAACCAGCGTCATCTTCCGTTTAAAATAACTGCCGAAGCCCGCGAAGTTTGGCTCGAATGCTACAAATCAGTGTTAGAAAAACTCGATTTGCCCGGTGATGTAAAAATTTCATTTTGGAATTATATCGATGTTTTTTCAAAATGGATGGTAAATTCATGATTTAATATCGGTAAAGAATATTTTCTTTGCAAATCTTTATTATGGGTAAACATTATTAGTAATGAGATGTTTAAATGCAAAAAATAATTAACAATAATTAAAATTTTAAAAATGAAATTGTACAGTTTTTTACTTGTTGCTTTGGCAACAATTGGTATTTATTCGTGTAGCACAAAAACTTCACAACAGGCAGCGCCTGATAATGTGAAATATTTCCGTGGATTGCTTTTCAGCGAAACACCGTGGGATTACGAAAGAGGTTCGCGTGCTTTAACTGCCGATGAAGCCAAAACCATTAACAATTACAAGTTTACCTGGAACGATAAAAACCAACTGGTTTCGGTTGAATACAACCGCAACGACAGTTTGCTCGGTTATTCGGGAATGGGTGCTGCAAAAGTTACTTACACTTACGAAGGTAATTTGCAGATTAAAAGGTTTTTCGACGAAAAAAACAACCCGGTGAAAAATGGTGGAGCTTCAGTTTTCGAATACACCTTAAACGATGAAGGAATGCGTGTTGCCTTGCGTTTTCTCGATGAAAACGGCCAGCCGGTGGAAAACCGCAACAACATTCATAACTATGTTTGGTCGAAACTTCCAGATGGCATGATACGCGAACTCCGGTACAATCTTGCTGGTGAAGAAACCATCATGAACCCGTTCTGCCCGTTTTACGAACTGCGTTTTACATACGACACCAATGGTTATGTTACCCGCATGGCCAACTACGACAACGATACACTTTACAATTGTACTGCTGAAAATTGTGGCGATATCGGTGTTTCTTATTTCCTTTTTAAAAACAACGAACAGGGCGATCTTCTTGAATTTTCGGTACATAATGTTACCGGGCAAATGTCGAATTTATACTGGGGATGGGCAAAGCGTGTAAATGTGGTTGATGCAAATGGTTATGTTATTGAAACAACAATTTACGACCAGGATAATGAATTTCTTGGTGGCAAGGGAATTCCGGTAACACAATCGGTTTATGATGAACACGGCGCTGTTGTTAAACGTATTTCAATGGATAAAGACAAAAACGTGATTAATGATCCGAACAGCGGAGTTGCAGTAACTGAGTACAAATATGATGAGGCAGGCCGCAGAATTGAGACATTGCGTTTCGACAAAGATGGCAAAGCAGTTGAAAACCAGGGCTAACCCGTTTCTTTATTCAAAAAAAACATGATACAGTATAGAATAATTTTCAGGTTAGCGGCCGTAGTTTTAATTTCCGTATTCTTCTCGTGTTCGGGTGGACAAAAAAAAGTAAGTACACCCGAATCTGTTTCCGGGCAGCCCGCAGCACAGGCGGTTGAAATCAACGCCGAAGCAAAACTTCTGCTTGATTACCTGGCTAAAAACGGCGATTATGTCAACAGCCGCGATTTTCCTTCGCTGATTAGCGCCGATGCTGCCAATAAATCGCTTTCTGAAAAAACTCTGGTTATTGATATCCGCAAACCCGAAGTTTTTGCAAAAGGTCATATCAAAGGAGCTGTAAATATTGAAATGAAAGATTTACCTGAATATTTCACCGGCAAAATCAAACCTTTCGAGTATGATAAAATTATTATTGCCTGTTACTCTGGACAAAGTTCGAGCTACTCAACAGCTCTTTTACGGCTGATGGGTTATGGAAACGTTTATTCTCTGCGTTGGGGAATGAGTGGTTGGAGCCCAAAAATTGAGAACAAATGGCTCGAAAATATTTCTTCGGATTATGAAGAAAAACTCGATACAATTGAAATTCTAAAAGCAGCTCCGGGTGATTTTCCGGTTTTAAACAGCGGAAAAACTACAGGAGCCGAAATTTTCGATGAACGCGTTGCAGCGCTTTTCAATGATTATTCAAATGCCACTATTCCTGTTGATTCAGTTTTCAGCCATCCTGAGAAATACTATATTATCAATTACGAACGAAAGGATAAATACGATGCGGGACATATTCCGGGAGCGGTACGTTACAAACCTAACAGCACGCTTGGGATTACATCCGAGATGCAAACCATTCCGGCTGATAAGGAAATTGTTGTTTACTGCGGCACAGGTCATAACTCAGCTTTTGTA
>JBBIVS010000264.1:0-5360 GCA_037439605.1 Draconibacterium sp.
TACCACACTTCTTTTTCGCTGTCGTAAAATCTACGAACCTGCTTACTTTCAAATAATACTAAATTCTGATTGCTCATTATGTTTATGTTTTATTTTGTACTTCATCCTGCCTAATAAAAGTTGGGATTGCTATCAATCATTTCAAAACAATCATTCAGTGATAAATCGCTCCAAAAGTGGCTGACAGCGTTTCTCTATTTCAGCTTTTTTCAAATCAGAAAGTTTTGCTTTGGGTTTTCTGGAGGGAGCAAACACCCATCTTTTTTTTGTTTCATTTTTCTGGTTGTTTTTGTTGATCCATTTAAGACAATGCTATTCAAAAATATGGAAATAGCTTTTATCACCGAGCCTTCAAATTATACTTTTTCTGAAAAGCTGCATCGTTCGAGTAATCCATCACAAATTTTACCACGCCGCTGTATTCTTTAACACCTTCTTTTATTTTGTTGGTTTTCAGGTAGAAATCATTCACTTTCGAGGCTGCTTCATCTATTTTTTCATTTCGCATATTCATCCAGTGTTCCCTTATTATTTGCAAATCCTGTTTCACCTTTTTATCGAGTTTGGCAATTATTTCGGGGTATTCTTCCAGTTGGTATCCCTGATAAAGAAAATATTGAAGCACGTGCAGGTTTGCCGAATACTGAAGCTGTTTCGATTTGCTTTTGGTACAAACCAGCCATGCATAAAAGTTGGCTTCCGCTTCGTTGGTAATTCCAAACTGGTGGGCTTTTTCGTGTGCCAAAATAAACGGGTATTCAACAGGCAAAATGTAACTGTTTACATGAACTTCGTTAAAAAACGGCCCGTAATAACCCGAGATTCCCGCTTGCGCAAAAAACCAGCTAACGGTTATTGGTTTTGCCCTTCGCTTCCCGGCCGGGTAACTTATCTTTAAAACAGGTGCAAGCTTTTGATATGATTTTTCAACTGCCAAATCCACCTCTTTTTTATCCCACTTTTCGAAAGAAATCCATGATTTGTTAGTTTCATCAACCAGCTTATTAAGTTGTGTTACAAATTTTTTGGTATCGGGTTCGTGCCGCGACAGATTTAACCGCTGGTACAAATCATTGCGGAAATAGTTGAATCCCCATAAAACATAGAAAAGAATGTACGTTGCAGCCAGCACATTCAAAATAATTTTACCAGTTAATTTCAAAGAAATCTTTCTAAAAATTAACAGGATAATTAAAGCAAGAAATGCGAAAATCAACAAAATGTAGAACAAATCGTCGAGTGAAACAGGAATTCTGCTACTGACCGGTGAAATTATTTTGGCAACAAGCGGATAGATTTTTTGTGAATACCATTTTTCGGTAACTGGCGGGAAACGATAAGCAAGTTGAGTTAGCCCGAAAGTAATTACGGCTGCAACCGGCAATATAATCCATCTTAATAATTTGAGTTTCTGTTTCAATACAACTTCGGTTTTAATATTATTATGGTCAAAATAACGATATTCATTTTATTCGTGCAAAATACGGGTTAAAAAACTGTTTGGAATAAAACTTTACCAAAGTTTTAGAACTTTGGTAAAGTTAGTAACTGTCAATTGACCAAAAATTTCAACATTTTTGTATTATTGAACCCTTAAACTTTTCCAATGCGATTTTTAATTTCACTGCTTTTGATATTACCTGTTTTTACCGGATTTGGGCAATCGCGCCCAACAGAAGAATGGATTGATTTTGGAAGTGAACACATTAATAAATGGCTTCAAATAGCGCCAGGTACACTTGGTCCCAACGCGTTGCCCATGCCGCAAATGAATTATGCATTGCCCGATAGTGTGTCGAATATAGAAACTGGTTTGCACGCGCATTATATGGAAGGCGACCAGGCAATAAATTCGTATATCAGTTTATACTGGGCTGTTGTACCCCGACGGGTGGTTATGCATGTTTGGGGTGTTCCTGCCGAGACTTTTCAAACCGATAATTCGGTGCGCGATGAACGGCAAATTTATTACGACGATACAGGTTGGATTACACAAGCCGGCGATTTCTGGTTAAGTACATACATTCAGTTGCTCAAAGAGCAAAAAAAATTACCGGATATTTCAATCTGTTATGCCGCCAAAACAACAATTGGAGGAGCTACACAAGGCCGTTGCACCGATGCTCCGGCCAACTTTTATTATGTCGCTTTTGGGAAATCCTTCAGCCCAAAAAAAGGATTTATTGATAATGTTCGAATTGGAATGATGGTTGGTTTTTATGTTTGGCAAACCAATAAAGTTGAACTGGCACAGGATGAGGGGGCGCTTTATGAATTTGGCCTTGATTTGAATCACAAAAACTTATCATGGAAAAATGAAATTGGCGGCTACAGCGGATATGGAGCCTACGAGTATATTGGGTTTGATGACGATAATGATCCGCTGATTTATCGAACAATTTTTACAAAGTCAGGAAAACGGATGGACTGGAAATGGGAATATCAAACAGGGTTCCGCGATTACAATTATCAAACATTCAGGTTTTCGGTTTTTTACAAGTTTGGATTTAACAAAGTCCTCTAACCATTACATGGTTTTGCCCATTTTTTAAAATGGGTATTCGGCGAGGTTTATTTCTCCTCGTTACAAAAAGGTTAAAAAAGTATTAAGAAAATTATAATTTTGGGGCAAAACCAAAACTATAGATTAATGGCTTTACAGGAAGAATTTGAAAAACAAGGAGTATGGCTTTTTACATACAGAAGCTCGCTTCCAATGGTTTTTTTGGCAGTAGGGGCAATTCTGATCATCAGGACCGACTTGCATCCTGAAACTTTCGTATTAAAAGAAACTCCTTATGAAATTTATTACGAGATGTTCTGTCTTCTCATCAGTTTATTTGGATTTGGCATTCGCGTTTACACCGTTGGCCACACTCCGGTAAATACGTCGGGCAGAAATGCCTCACGACAAATTGCGGACACATTGAATACAACCGGAATTTACAGCATAGTAAGGCATCCGTTGTATCTGGGGAATTTTTTCATGTGGCTTGGCCCGGCTTTGTTAACCGGAAATTTTTGGTTTATCGTTGCTTTTTGTCTTTTATACTGGGTTTATTATGAAAGGATTATGTATGCCGAAGAGCAATTTCTAAGAAGGAGTTTTGGCGAAACCTATACTGATTGGGCAAGCAAGGTTCCCGCATTTATTCCGAGTTTTAAAAATTTCAAAAAGCCCGGTTTACCATTTAGCTGGAAAAAAATACTTAAAAAAGAGAAAAACGGGTTTGCCGGGGTTTTCCTGATTTTCGCCCTGTTTGATATCGCAGGCGAATTAATAAAAGGTGAAACAAATTTCAATTATTTCCTGATTGTTTCCTGCATTTTGACTGCTTTGCTCTATTTAGTACTTAAATATATGAAATGGCGGACTAATTTATTAAATGAACCGGGGAGATAACGGTTTGGTTTTGTATCATTGTTGCTCAATTCAAAAAAATTATATCTGATGATTAAGTTTCTTTTATTGGTTTTAACCATTTCTGTCACAGTATTGTCTTCTTTTGTTTTTGCCGAAGTACCAGAAAAAAAGGCAAGAGAAATTCATGACAAAGTATTAACTGTTGATACACATTGTGACACTCCAATGAATATGGTCGAGGATAAATTTGATGTTGGGGTGAGAAACAATGCGCCACAAAGCCGTGTTGATTTTCCGCGAATGAAAGAAGGTGGTTTGGATGCTATATTTTTTGCAGCTTTTACAGGTCAACGCGAAAGAACCGCTGAAAATACCGAAAATGCTTACAAAATGGCCAACCAAATGATTGACGCCACTTACGAAGCCTGCAATAAATACAACGAAATGGCTGAAGTCGCTTTAAATCCAAAAGATGCGTGCCGTTTGGAAAAGCAAGGGAAACTCGCCATTTATATCGGTATGGAAAACGGTTTTCCCCTCGGGACCGATATTAAAAGGGTAAAGGAATTTTACGATCGCGGTGTGCGGTACATTACACTTTGCCATTCGCTGAATAACGATATTTGCGATTCATCGTCCGATAAAAAGGGCGCCGAACACAACGGGATTAGCAAATTTGGCGAAGAGGTGGTAAAGGAAATGAATAAATACGGAATGATGATTGACGTTTCACACATTTCCGACAAGTCGTTTTATGATGTGATAAAACTAAGTAAAGCGCCAGTAATTGCATCGCATTCGAGCGTGCGTGCAATCGCCCACCACAAACGGAATATGACGGATGATATGATTAAAACCCTCGCTAAAAATGGCGGGGTAATCCAGATTTGTTTACTCGATGTTTATATTAAAGACCCTGACACAACAACGGTTCGATATAAAAAAGAGAAAGAATTGAACCGCATTTATGAAACCCGTTACGAGTCGATGACCGACGATGAAAAAAAGGATCTTCGCAACCAATGGCGCAGTTTACAAGAAAATTATCCAAATACTTTGCCAACTGTGGCCGATTGTGTTGACCACATTGATTATGTGAAAAACCTGGTGGGGATTGACTATGTGGGAATTGGAAGCGATTTTGACGGTGGCGGCGGACTTGACGGATGCGCCGATGTTAGCGAATTCCCCAATATTACGGCTGAAATGCTCAAACGCGGTTACACCGAAGATGAAATTCGCAAAGTTTGGGGCGGAAATTTTTTCAGGGTTTTTTCCGAAGTGGAAAAACAAGCTCATTCAAAATTGTAAACCACAGGTATTTACCTTTAAATTTTCGCGTTAAACGATTTTATTCGTGTGTTTACCGATTTCTTCAAAAGTTGAAAAATGTAATTCAATAAATTGGGGTACTTGAATTAATTTAAACCAGATTATAATGAACTATATCGATATTATTCTCGGCCTGCTACTTATCTTTTCAGCTATTGGTGGTTTTAAAAACGGTTTAATAACCGAACTAGTGTCGCTGGCCGCGTTAATTCTTGGAATTTGGGGCGCAATTCATTTTTCTGACATTACCACAGGATTACTGATTAAGTACTTCGATTTAAAATCAAATTATCTGAATATTATTTCGTTTGGGGTTACTTTTATAGTGATTGTGATTCTGGTGCATATTGTTGGCAATGTGGTGAATAACATGGTCGAATCGGGAATGCTTGGCATTACAAATAAACTTGGCGGGATGGTTTTTGGCCTTGTGCGCTCCATCCTGTTTTTAAGTATTGTTCTGATGGTCTTTGATAAAATTGATAACGATGTACAAATTCTTCCCGAAGATGTTAAAGCAAAATCGCGAATGTACGAACCAATCAGGAATATTGCACCTTCCATTTTTCCGTTTATCGATATTTGGAATAACAACCAAAAACCAGATAAAGGGAACGTCAATAAAGTGGTTTAACTTTTTTATTTCACACAAAATCAAATAACT
>JBBIVS010000264.1:5373-5644 GCA_037439605.1 Draconibacterium sp.
AAATTTAAAAAAAAGGCTTTCATGAATTTTATTGAAGAACTGAGCTGGCGCGGCATGATTCACGATATGATGCCCGGTTTGGAAGAACAGTTAAAAAAAGAACTTACCACGGCTTATCTTGGAATTGATCCAACTGCCGATTCATTGCATATTGGCCATTTGGTGGGTGTAATGTTGTTAAAGCATTTCCAGGTTTCGGGGCATAAGCCAATTGCACTTGTGGGCGGCGCCACAGGCATGATTGGCGACCCTTCGGGCAAATCGCAGGAAC
>JBBIVS010000265.1:0-3336 GCA_037439605.1 Draconibacterium sp.
CGGATTTTTTATTTTATCCCTTGAATTGAAATAGTAGAAATATCGTTTTCAACTTTGTGTGTGGCTTTTTTGAATTTTTTGGCGGTTATTGCATTGACGGTAAGTTCAACCCGTGCACCACTTTTTCGTGTTTGAAATTCGGCAATTACAATTTGCCGGTTGCGCTCTCCCCTTATTTCACGAAATACGGGTTTAAACTCATCGCTTCCAATACGTCGGGTTGCTTCGAATTTTACAGCAAAATATCCTTCAATCCCCTGGTAATAGTAAGTTCTCTTTTTTTGGTCGAAACTGGCTTTGGCAAGTGTGCTGTTTTTTTTATCTTCCTTTATCCATTTTCCTTCCTGCTGCGGAAATTCAATCAGCAACTGGTAGCTACCCTGGTTGAGATACTGAAATCCGGCTTTGCCTTTCTCGCCAGTTTCCTGGTAACCAACTTGTTTGCTTAGTCGTGCATCCTCCAGAATAACACGTGCATTTGTTGCAGGTTTCTTCTGAAAGAAAAAAGAGGAAAAAGTCAGCAAGAAAATAAGCAATCGCATTTTTGTAAATATATTGCGTTTAAAAACTTATATTCAGCGGGTGACCCGAATCACCCGCTGAACAACCAACACCGTTAAAACGCGCCGTCCAGTGTGCGCAGTGTTAAAACCTTTTTCAGTTTTTCTTCCGAACTTCTGGTTTTCAAATTAATTGTAACTTTTTCTCCCGGTAACAAATCAAAATAATTATCCGAGAAAAATCCTTCTTCGTCGCCAATTTGCAGGTAAATATTTTTTGCCAGTTTATCTGTTTTCAGGTTGATATCGAAACCATCATCAACTTTTGCAATTTCGTAAGTAACCTCGGGGTTGGTTATTTTCAGTTCTTTAAAGGGTTTAAAATAGAACGTATTTTTAGACAAAACATAGCCACTCTGAACCAGTTCGCATACAAAAACCGATTGTTCAATCTGATTGTTAAATTCACCTAAAAATTCATTTTTATTTACTTCAAATATATTTTTGGCTGCATTTGCCGGAATTGTTACCAAAGAAGCGTTTTCCCAAATTACTTTACCATCAAAATTCATTAATTTCAATTTTAATTCGGCATTCATTTCCTCAAGCCGGTCGTTTACAACATCAACTTTCAATTTATCATCGACTGTGTACGGACTAATCAAAACCGGCTCAAATCCTTTTTTAACATAGTATTGCAACGCTTTCCACTTTTGGTAATAATCGGTTGAACTCCACGAAGCAACCGGCCAGACATCGTTAATCTGCCAGTACAAACTGCCCATGCAAAACGGCATGGCACGTCGGTGCCCTTCAAGCCCGAATTTAATTCCCTCGGCCTGCAAAACATGGTTTACATACAGAAATGACTCAAAATCCTTTGGTTTTTTATACTCCTGCAACATGTAATATTCAATGGTGCCATTTCCGATGGAAGAGCGCTGGTGCGATTTCATCACTTCCGAGAAAATATCATAATCCTCGGGCAGGGCATATTTTCTGACAGTTGAAATTTCAGGAAACGATTGGAACCCGTATTCGCTCATAAAACGCGGCAGGTGCGTTGCATAAGTCTGGAAAGGCGCTTTTCCCCACCAAACACCCCAGTAATGTTCGTCACCGTTAACCAGGTCGGCAGGAATTCCGGTTCCCGAAGAAGGACTTGAACTCCAGTAGCTTTTTTGAGGGTCGTATTCAGCTACAACTTCAGGTAAAACTTTATGGAAAATGTCTTCATAAGCTTTCCATATTTTATCTGCATTTTCCTTGTTTTTCGCTTCCTCTTTTTGTTGCCAGCCCCACCCTTTCCAGGCTGCCAAAATTTCGTTGTTACCGCACCACAAAGCAATACTTGGATGGTTACGCAAACGTTTCACGTTATCAATTGCCTCCTGTTTTACATTTTCCAGAAAAGCCTCATCACCGGGGAACATGGCACAGGCAAACATAAAATCCTGCCATATAAGAATACCAGCTTCGTCGCACAAATCGTAAAACAAATCCTCTTCGTAAACACCGCCGCCCCAAATCCGGAGCATATTATTATTCGAAATTTTGGCTGTTTCAACCACTTTACGGTAGTTTTCTTCGGTTACCCGCGGCAAAAAAACATCGTTTGGAATGTAATTGGCCCCCTTCATAAAAACAGGGTGCCCGTTCAATTTGAAATAAAACGAAGTGCCATGTTCATCTTTTTCGCGAACCAGTTCAAGGGTGCGGATTCCAATTCGGGTATTTTCCACCGTTTTACTTCCCCCGATTTCGAGTTCTCCTGAAATATTATACAAATGAGCTTCTCCCAAACCATTTGTCCACCAGAGTTTTGGATTGGCTATTTCAAAATCGACATTGTATTTCTCAATCCCTTTTTTGATTTCAACTGCTGAAGTTGTCAAAACAGTTTCATCGTTTGTAACAGAAAGATTTGCTTTTGCATCGGCAACAGCATCAATTTCGAAAACAGCGGTGAATGTGGCTTTGTCATCGGCTACCGAATTCTGAACAATCTGAAGGTTTTCAATTTTAGCATTATCCCAGGCTTTCAGCGTCACCGGTCGCCAGATTCCGCTGGTAACCAAACGCGGGCCCCAATCCCATCCAAAATGGTAACCGGCTTTCCGGGTGTAAATACTCACTTTTTTATTTCCTTCCACCTGACCGATTGCCGCCAGGTCATTATCCGAAACAGGTATTTCATAACCTTGTGCATCGTATTTTTTTATCCCTTCACTTATTGGCAAACGAAATACAATGTGCAACTCATTATCTCCTTCCTTCAATTTTTCTTTCACATTCGCCTTCCACTCGCGGAACATATTGTCGGCAGAAAGAACCTTTTCGCCGTTTACAAAAACATCGGCATAAGTATCGAGTCCTTTGAAATCGAGTTCGATAACATCTTTCTGAAGAAAACTTTTATCAATGGCGAATGTGGTTTTGTATTCCCAATCCACTTTGTCAATCCACTGAACATCATGTTCGACCAGTCTGTAAAACGGGTCTTCGATTTTTCCGTTGGCAAGCAAATCGGTGTGCACAGTACCGGGAACAGTAGCTGGCAGCCATTCATTTTTACCTGACTGACTGAATGTCCAGTTTTCGTTTATTTCTTTTTGCACCATTAAATTAGTGACAGGTTTTTCACAACTCCAAAACATTAAAAGTATTGCTGCCAGTAAACCAACTGTTATCTTGCTTTTCATTCTGATTCATTTTTTATTGTTACCTCCGCTCAAAAGTACAAAAAATGATTAATCACGAAAATTTTGAAAAACTGCTCAAAAAATGAAGAATAAACTGAACTTGACTGAAACCCGGGAAAAAGATGACAAAAAAA
>JBBIVS010000265.1:3350-5626 GCA_037439605.1 Draconibacterium sp.
CTGTTCAATTCATCGAGGATGTAAATTTTATTCCTCCTTTTTTGCAGTTGACATTTTTACAAGCACATACATCGGGCAAAAACTGAATAAACCGGTTGCAAGCGGAATAATGCCAATTAATCCCCACCAACTGTTGAAATAAACTCCGAGAATTGCGATTATTAAACCCAATATAATTCTGAGTAACCTGTCAACAGAACCAACATTACATTTCATATTTATTGTTTTTAAATTTATTTTGAAAGTTAAACAAATTAAATGAGATTTAGTTTTAAAACTCCTGCTCAAGAATATTGCACGAGGTTTTAATAAATTCCGGGCATTGTGTGTCAAATACGCCTGCCTGGTTTGCTGCAGCCGAACCCTCGGGCGTTGAAATATCAAAACCCGTAAGTTTTTTACAAATCAGGCTTCCATGCGCCTGTTTAAATTTTTCGTTGAATTGTCGAATCAGCATTTTTGTTTTTGCCTTTTCGTCAGGGTTTGAAGTTGCATGTCCGTGTTTCATGCCAATTACCATATAAGCGCCGGTAACTGCGCCGCAGGTTTCGGCGCAGGCCATTCCGCCGCCAAAACCGCTGGCAATTTTCAGCGCTGTTTTTTCATCAATTCCCAACTCTGGCGCAAACAGGCTGAAAACTGTTTGTGCACAGTTGAATTTAGAAAACTGTTCGTCAACAAGGAGAGATTTTGATTTCATTTTAAGGTATTTACTCCGTTTAAATCCTGAATTAATTGTACACGCGCAACATAACACTACTCATCCTCGAAACACTGTATTGCCTTAATGGCGCGGCAGCCGGGCCCTTTGCAGGATAGGCCCCGCCGGTAAATAAAAATTTCGATTTACAACATGAACATTCACCCAAAACCCCGCTGTTTACTACCTTGCAGGTTTGGTTGATTTCGTGTGTGCATGTGGCGTCAAAAGCATAATAAGTATCGGGCATTTCGCAGAAAACAATAACACCGCCATAACCCGCACCCGGAAAAAACATCGAATTCCCGGGAATAGCGAGTTCGTTGGCTATTGTCAAATTAATTGTAAATGAAAACGGTACATTCGGAACCTGCGAATCCTGCACTTTGTCGCAAGAAATTGTGGATAGAAAAAAAATAAAGAAAAAAAATAAAATCCTCCCTCTTTTTAAAACAAACCACATAATTTCTTATTTTTACTAAAACTACAAAAGTAGAAATTTTATTGCTATTTAAAGAAACAGAAAAATGGATGACCTGATTGTAATAATACTAACTTTATTAATTGCCGGTGCAGGTGCAATCGGTCAGTTAAAAAAGAAGAAACCAAACCCGGTTGCTCCCGGTGAGCCGAAAACCCCGGAAAATATATGGGATTTATTAAGGGAAGATACGCTGATGCCTGAACTTAAAACCGAGCCAGAATATTTGGAAATGGAACAGCCGGAATCTGAACCTTATGAAAATGAACAGGGATACAATTTTGCAGCAAACGATGAAGGTGGTACTTTAATTAAAAAGAACACAGATATTCAATCTGTTGTAAAAAAAACAACACAAAAAAACAGGGAAAAGTTTCCATTGCGACAAGCAATCATTTACAGCGAAATTTTAAACAGAAAATATACCTGAAAGCACGTAATTCGTTCATTTATAAGATTTGTTTGGTAGAATATTTTTAATTTCAATAAAATATATAAATTTGCACACGTAGGAAGAGTTCCGGTCATCCGGAATTCTTTCTGTTTTTTTTATATGGTAACAAGTAAATAAGGAGAATAATTATGTCCAGGGTGGTTTATGTGACAAAAGAAGGGCTGCAAAAGATGAAAAAAGAGTTGGACAAGCTAACCAATATAGAACGTCCGGCGATTTCAAAACTGATTGGCGAAGCCATTGAAAAGGGTGATATTTCGGAAAATGCGGAATATGATGCAGCTAAAGATGCACAGGGAATGTTGGAAGCAAAAATTGCAGTTCTGCAAAACCAAATTGCAAACGCAAGAATTTTGGATGAGTCTAAAATCAATACGACAAAAGTTCAGGTTTTGAATATCGTAACAATCAAAAATCAGAAAAACGGCTCTACCATGAAATATACTTTGGTACCTGAAAGTGAAGCTGATTTGAAGCAAGGCAAAATTTCGATTAATACACCCATTGCCAAAGGTTTAATGGGGAAAAAAGTGGGCGATATTGTTGATATTAAAGTTCCTTCGGGCGTTATTCCGTTTGAAATTGTTGAAATATCAGTTTAAAACAACATGGCAAGTATTTTCAGTAAAATTGTAAACGGA
>JBBIVS010000266.1:0-5581 GCA_037439605.1 Draconibacterium sp.
GATGATAAGCACATTTTCTTCCGGTATTTTCTTTACAAGCAACGTAAAACAAAGCCATAAAAATCAGAAGAAAGGCTGAATTCTTCATTTCATTTCTTATTATTGAAAAAATCCATAATATCGCCCCATCCAATAAGCAAACAGAAAATACGACCCATCTTCCTCCTGTGTTCCGTTTAAGCCCGCATCCAACTGCCGCGGATTTGTGTTCCACAGCCAAACATTGCTTTCGGGTGTGGGAATGGGTTTTGTTGCCTGATTTGCATTAAATCTTCCGGCCTGCATGTCATGTTGCAAATCCCAGCGGTGACTGTTTTCCATCGTCCAGTTAATTAAATCGAGCGGGTAGTCTTCAAGTTCCCTGCGTGCGATACCCAAATCACAATCCTTTCCCAGCAGAGCGCTTGTCATCACGTTCCACACTGGCATTCGGTCGGGGCGGACAACTTTCCAGGTGCGTTCGAGACTTTGAATGTAAAGTGGCAAATTTTCATCGTTTGCCGAATAGCGGATGAGGTTGTTATAGGGGAAAAAGTTGAGTATATCGTCGGAATGACTGGTTTCGAAAGGCCCGTATATTTTTGCCTGAACCGCATTTTTGGCATATCCGTGTTTTTCAACCAGATCGTTGTATGCCTTTTCAAACTTTGGATTCCCGGTGATACTTATCGCGGTTTTCAGGTGTGAAAGGATTTGAAGCGAATTCAATCCACGTTCGAACATCCAGTTTTTTGAATGATTGAGCGAGTCGGGATTCCAAATTCCCCACCGCGTGGGCAAACCGTCGAAATCAATCATCAGGAAATTGTTGTCCACAATATGGTTCATGATTCTTTCAATCAGATTTTTTGCCTTTTCTTTTTGATTTTCATCCGCAACGAGTTCATAAAAAAGTGCGATGGAAAAGATGTGTCCGGCAATTTCATCGGAACTTGTATCGTCGAGCCATTGCCATTTTCCATCGGGCGAAGGATGCCAGAATTTCGGGTGCGGCGAACGCGACTGTTTCACGCTGTCGGTTGCCAGCGCATATGAACGTGCAGGGTAACCTGAAATTCCTGTAACCGTTTCAAGCCGTTCGAGCGCTTCAAAAGTGCGGACTGCAATTTCACGTGCATTGTCACTTTTTGTTGCGCCATACCTGAAACACTGGGCAGCAAGGTAACATGCAGTCCACAGCCCGTCGTTATCTTCGTTTTCCATCTGGCTGCTGCTCAAATCTCCCGGAATTTTGAGTTTTGAATGATTCATCAATCCCCTGCGGTTGTGACGAAGTTCCGCAATTCTGCCAATCGTATCGGCTTTTTGTTCCAGTGTCATTTCCACCTGCCTAATCTGGCTGATTCCGTTTGGTGTGGCAATCCAAACCGTTCGCGAATCGACGGGCAGGATGTCATTCACTTTGTTATCCGGCAGCCAACGTTTTCCATTGTAATAACGCCAACACGAATCTTTTTTAATAGCGCCTTTGTCGGTTCCAAACCAGAGACAACCGTCGGCTGGAGCAATTACTTTTACAGGTCCGTAAGGTAGCCCGTCGGCAGCGCGTAACACCCAGTGGTTGCCGGTTTCCGAAATGCAACCTACTGAATACGGTGTACTCAGCAAAATTTCGGCGCCCTCCTTTTGTTGCCGGAGAGCAAAATAATTGCGCCCGTTTCCGGGGTCCATCATAGTTTCGTCCATATTTACCCACATCCCCGCTGAACGCCGCCAAAGCCCGTTGTAAGTGGCCACCCAAAGTTGTTTTTGGGCATCTGTTGTAACCGAATTTACCCTCGCTTTTATTTCAGGCTGAACATTCCATTTTCCGTTCCAGATCAGTAAACCGCCGGTAGTGCCTACGTGCACCGTTTTTTCGTCTTCCCAAAACAGGCATAAAATGGAGTCGTTTTTTAAAGATTCCGGCAATGCAAGTTTTTCGCCTGAGTTTTCTTTTTGAATGAAATTAACTGCCGCCAGCCAGATTTTTCCCTTTTTGTCAACGGTGGCAGTCCGCCAGTTTGAACCGTTGGCTTGACCGCTCCAGGTTCCGTTTTTGTACCGGAAAATGCCATTCGATGTTACGACAATCACATATTGATTTGCTGAAAAAAGTTTGAGGGCATTTTTGCCCGCTTCGGAGGGAAGTTTGATTTCAGTTTTAACTTCCTGTAAATAACTCCCGGCTTTAACCTGCGACTGCACTGAAACCAGGCCCGCAATCATCAGAAAAAGAAGAATATATAACTTTTGAGTCATAACTTTATCGTTTTTATTTAGTTGTATTTTTCTGAAATTTCCCTGCAAATTTTTATCAGTTCCATCACTTTTTCATCGGGTGTACCAAATTCAATGTCGGCAAAAACAACATCGCACGAACCATATTTTTGGGCGATAAATTCCATATCGTCTCTGATTTGTTCCGATGTTTTGCTGACAACATCCATGGGTGTGTACATAATGGCGCGGCGTGTTTCGGGGAAAAGGATTTTTGCTGTTTCCAAATCCGAATCCATTCCCATATCAATGTAACCCACTTTGGGTACTTTTGAATAATCGACCAGATATGGTGTTGCACTCCAGGCACAGTTGTGAATTCCGATGGTTTCAAAAGCGTCAGCAATTTTCCTGTCAAAAGGAAGAATAAATTCGGCATATAAATCTGGTGAAAGCATGTTTACAAGACAGTTACTAACTGTGAAGAAAGAATATTCCACTCCGCTTTCATTTTGTTTTTGCTGAAGGATTTTGGCCGCATCTATCATTGTGGTGCAAACACAGTTGAGCAGATTTTTTACGCCAACGGGATTCATATAAAAATCCATAAAAAGTTCCTGCCCGCGAATGCGCTGTGCATTGTTCAGCACGCCCTGCCAGTTCATAAAACCATAAACCTTTCCCTCGTTGCGGCCTATCCAGTCAACCTGTTCCATGATTTTCAGGAAAAAAGGATTTACTGAAAGGTCGGGTACCTGCAGATTTCCCATTTCCTCATCTGAAATATGAACGTGTTCGCTCACTGGCCACTGGTCGGCTTCGTACCGGATTGGAATCCCGTAAATGGCTGCGATGGAGCAGGCGCCGAATAAACCGGTGAGCAAATCGGGTGTTTCGTTTTCGTGTTTACCGATTTGGTTTCCGGGAAAACGTCGGTCGATTTCAAACCGCATTTCAGCCAGCGATTGTTTTCTATACAAAAGGTTGGAATGGAATTTTTCTCCAAAATCAATCCCAAGCGATTGGCGATACCAGTTCGGAGTGAAACCAATTTCCGGTCTTAAAAACGGGAGGTTCCCGATTGCCGGTCTTCGTGTGGCAGGCGCTCCTAAAGCGATATAGCTAATGAGTTGAGAATTTTTCATCTTATTACTTTTTAAACCGTCAGATGAATCTGACGGCAAAGGATAGATTTTCACTGCTTTGTATGTTTCGTTGTTATTTCATTTTCAATGCTAATTATTGAATTGATTAATTTATCTGCAATCTCTCTGTGTATTTGGTCGAAAGGCAGAATCGGTTCGCGAACCAAATCCGTGGAATAAATTCCCTGCCGAAAAAGCAGCCGCTTGAAAAAGTGGATTGAAATATCGAGGTGCTGGTTAGAAAATG
The DNA here is from genome assembly GCA_037439605.1 of Draconibacterium sp. GTDB lineage: Bacteria > Bacteroidota > Bacteroidia > Bacteroidales > Prolixibacteraceae > Draconibacterium. The sequence continues at coordinate 3,592 of JBBIVS010000266.1, forward strand.
CCAGAACAGGCAGAATCTGCTGAAACAATTTTTCAGCTTCGGCTTCATTTCCTGCTTTCCATAAACGATAAATTTCGCAATAAATCCGGTGCATTCCGGTGGGCATAAATGTGTGCACCCCGCGTTTCAAACCTTCAATCATCTGCGAAACTGCCCAGCCGCCGCTTATATTCAATAGCCCGTTTGTGAATTCCAGAATCCGTGAATATTTCACACCGGCCGGGACTGTCTCCACTTTCAAACAGCGAAAAGCTTCAACTTCTTCAAAAAGACGACAAATCAATTCATCAGACAAACCATAACCAGTGGCGTCCCAGTCCTGTAACATGATCATATCGGGTCCGGTTGCGGCCAACGCATAAAAGTGTTTTTTAAACTGTTTTTCATTCTGAAAGGGAATCTGAAACAACACATTTTTACAGCCCAGCCTGATGTATTCCGAAATCAGCCGTTTGCTTTTTACGGGGTCGGTTTCACCAGCGCCTGCGATGACTGGTACTCTTTTATTCACCGTTGCCAATACCGTTGCCACCATTTCAATACGCTCTTTTTCCGAAAGTTTGTAAACTTCGGCAGCCATTGCGGGAACGAGAAAACCGGCAACACCTGCGTTGAGGGCATATAGGACGTTTTTTCGCAGGGCAGAAAAATCAATGGAATTATCGGTTTTGAATGGTGTATTCAAAACTGTGACAATACCGAAAAGTGGGAAAAGGGCCTTCCCGGAAGCCTCCCCCAACCCCTCCGAAGGAGGGGAGTTTGGTTGCAGTTTAATATTGTCATTTTTCATCATTTGCAAAGTTTCTTGTAGCGACCAAAATTTCGTAACAATTATGAGTCTTTAAGTCATTCCGTCCGCCACAACTGTTGCTTTTCAATTTTGGTTTCTTCGCGGACGGTTTATTTTTCCCTCTTAATACCCGGGGTTATTCATATTTAGTCCTTTCAGTCTTTTGTTTACAATCTTTTCTAAATTTACCATACACACATTCATGCATTCCTGCATTCTCGCATTCTTGCATTCACGCATTCAGCATTACCTCCTCAGCACCCAAACATCCGTCACGCGCGATTGCTGGCGCCAGTTGAGGTGCTCTTCATCGGGCTTGTCGAAGGTGATTTTCAGTTTGCCATCTTTGATGAGCTCTTTGGAAAGCGGAAATTCCTTGAACTGTTCAAATCCTTTTTCGTATTTGGTGGGTGTCAGTCGTTCGCCGTTGGCACGTAACAAAGCCTCACCAAATCCGGCCACCCGAATCAGGTAATCACTGTTCGGGTCGAGTTCTGTATATTCAAGAACTGGTGTAAACTGGAAAAGCTGTGTTGATAAACGTTTGCGGCTGAACCCGTCGTTTTCCCAAAGGTAATCAATGGCATCATCGGTTTCAGATATCACATGTTTTGCGTCGGCACTCGAAATATTGTCGTAAAAACTTCCTTCTCCGGGAGTTTCGTAGTTACGTATAAAATCGAGCCGGGCTACTTTTTCCTTTTCGGTTCTTAATTCTGCCACTTTTTTAAATTCGTCTTCAAGCCACCAGCGGTTGTTCAGCGGGTAATCGATAAAATCAAGAATAGCGCCACGTTCATAACCGCGGGCATTGTATTTTGGTACGCTGGTTTGCAAGCCCACCGATTGAAACAATGCTTCACAATTGTCCACCACCTTTTGTTTTAAATCCTTTGCAACCGGTTCGGTTTCTGCTTTTTTAAGTATGTCCAGCGCATCAGTCATTGCTTTGTCTGCGCCAATGGTTCCAGAGGTAGCAAGAATTTTATAAGCTTTGCTTTCCAAACCTTTTTCATAAGCTTGCCTTTGCTGAATAAAAGCATCATAATAAGCCCGCATCACCAGTTGCTGCCAGCGCCAGTTTGAGGCGTTCAATTGCGGATTTTCTGTTTCCAGTGTTTTCCACAACTCAAGCGTTTTGCCCACAGTTTTATTTTCCTGAAGCGGCCCCACCCAGTTTTGCTCTAAGCTAAAAATCCC
>JBBIVS010000267.1:0-5578 GCA_037439605.1 Draconibacterium sp.
TTTGAGCGGCCAGCCAAGAATTCCACTTTCAATCACTTTTTTCAACGGTTTTACATCGGTACCGAGACCATAAAAATTATCTTTAAACCTGAACCAGGTATTCAACCTGAACATTCTTCCATGAGCATTAACAGCTTCGACAACTTTTTTACCTTCGCCAATGGTGCGCGTCATAGGTTTTTCGCACCAGATGTCTTTTCCGGCTTTGGCAGCTTCCACTGCCATAATTCCATGCCAGTGCGGAGGTGTGGCAATATGTACAATGTCCACTTCGGGCAACTGGCACACTTCCCTGAAATCGCGGATTTTTTTCACGTCATATTCAATCTGACTTTCCGCCAGTTCAAGATGTTTGGTATCAACATCGCAAATGGCCACCACACGGGTACCTTCGTAAGGAATATGGCCACGCCCCATTCCTCCAACACCAATGATTGCTTTTGTGAGTTGATCGGAAGGCGCAATAAATCCGTTACCACCCAGCACGCGACGCGGTAGAATGGTAAATGCAGCGCCCGCCACCAGCGCGCTTTTCAAAAATCTTCTTCTCGAAGACAAACTAATTTCACTCATATTTTTAATGATTTAAGTATTTCAATTTTCCCTTTTTAACAGGTTCCCAAGTTTATGTTTAACCTGAAAATAATGTTGAAGCATTTTGTCATAAATTTCAGGAATCTGAACATTCAGTTATAAATAATCATGATGAAACATAAAGCAAATTTCTCAAAATTTCAAATCTGACTTACTTCTTCCAATTTTTAGCAGTTTTCCTGTTTTTTAACATGCGTTTAGAAAGCTGCTATTTTAGACAATTTTTTAAATTGCATAACCATTTAAATCTCATGTATATAAAAACTTTCAAATCAGATTTTGCTTTCATTTTCTTTGTGATTCTATTAGCCGGGCTTTTTATTTCAGGTTGCGAAAAAGACCCGTTTGATGCCGATTCGGGCACTTTTACCGACAAGCGCGATGACCACGAGTACAAATGGGTAAAAATAGGAGAGCAAATCTGGATGGCCGAAAACCTGGCCTATGCTCCAACTGTTTGCGGCCCCACGGCCAATTGCGGGATTTATGTTTATGGTTACCTGGGGACCGGGAGCTATGGTGAAAATTACACGCTGTATGGTTGCCTTTACGACTGGGAAACCGCCCAGAAAGTTTGCCCCGATGGCTGGCACCTGCCCTCCGACGAGGAATGGATGGAACTGGAACAATACCTGGGGATGCCGTTTAAAGAGTTGGACAAGATGTACTTTGTTAGAGGTGAAAATGAAAATATTGGAGGTAAACTTAAAGAAAATGGATATACTCATTGGAATTCTCCGAATACAGGGGCAACAAATGAGGTAGATTTTTGTGCAAGGGCTGGAGGACTGTTCCATGAAAGGTTTGTAGGCCTGAAATCAGTAAATTCCTTTTGGACGAGTTCGAAAATACCTGGAGAAGAAATAGCAATAGGAAGAGGATTATTTAATAATTCTAATGGAATAATGAGAAGCCCAGATGGTGTAAGTAATTGTTATTCTGTAAGATGTATAAAAAATTAAAATCACTCATTATGAAAAAGATATTTGTACTTTATTTGATTTTATTAAATTTCTCAACTTTATTAGCTCAGCCGACCTATTTTTCATGGAAAAAACCGAATTTTGGATGGGAACAGGGCAATGGCTTCAACTACATTTCGCCTGCAAAAAACCAGGGCGAACAAGGGCCTTGTATGATATTTGCTGCGGTAGCTGCAGTGGAAGCTATGAGCCAGATTTACTACCATAAACCATCAGGAAGTGGAACATTCCTAAATTTGTCAGAATCTATTCCTTTATTACCTGTCTTAAAACATAAACACAATGTAATAGTTTATGTATATTTCATCATTAACAATCAATAACTACAAACCAATCAAATATTACAATGAAACACTACTGCTGTAAGTTTATTCTGTTCGTGATGCTCACTATCTGCATCATTTCATGCAAAAAGGACCCTTTCGAGGATGATTCCGGAACCTTTACAGATGCCCGGGATAATCGCGAATACAAATGGGTACGAATTGGCAACCAGGTTTGGATGGCCGAAAACCTGGCCTACGCACCAACAGTTTGCGGCCCTACAGCCAAATGCGGGATATATGTTTACGATTATCAGGGGACCGGGAGCTATGGTGAAAATTACACGCTGTATGGTTGCCTTTACGATTGGGAAACCGCCCAAAAAGCTTGCCCCGAAGGCTGGCACCTGCCCTCCGACGAGGAATGGATGGAACTGGAACAATTCCTGGGGATACCAGATAAAGAATTGGATAAAGGCGGCATTCGTGGGGAAGAAGCAAACATAGGAGGTAAACTTAAAGAATATGGATATACTCATTGGAATTCTCCGAATACAGGAGCAACAAATGAGGTAGATTTTTGTGCAAGGGCTGGAGGACTATTCCATGAACGATTTTCATCTTTTAAAGATATTAGTTCGTTTTGGACAAACTCGAAAATACCAGATGAAGAATTAGCCATTGGGAGGGCATTATACAGCAACTACAAAGGAATTATGAGAAATATTGGAGATATAAATAACTGTTATTCTGTAAGATGCTTGAAGAATTAAAACCATAAAATTAAGAGATATGAAAAAAGTATTCTTTTATTTAGCTTTTGTGTTTTTAGGTTCAGAGTTATTTGCTCAACCTTATTCTTTTTCATGGCAAGAACCAAACCCATATAAATCAACCGGCTTCAACTACATTTCGCCTGCCAAAGACCAAGGCGAACAAGGGCCTTGCGGGATATTTGGTGCCATTGGCAGTATAGAAGCCATAAGCCAGATTTATTACCACAAACCCTCAGGAAGTGGAACATTCCTAAATTTATCAGAAGCCGAAATATATTCCCTGTGTTCGGGCTACGGTAGGTTTGAAGGTGCAGCAAATGCTGAAAACACGTTAAACTACTGTACTTTGAATGGGATTATCAATGAAGAATGTTTGGTTTATCCAACAGCAAGCCCATACTATATTCAGCCCTGTAGCAAATGTTCAACTCCTTCACAAAAAGTTCAGATACCTGGCTACGAACGGATATACCCAACATCAAACCAGGCATTAAAAAGGGCCATAATCGACAACGGTCCAATAATAGCAAGTATGCAACATGTTGGAGGGGTTTTGCATCCCGGGAAAGGTTGTGACGGTTGCGGACATACAGTTTTACTCATTGGATGGAATGCAGACCAGTGGCACATTAAAGACAGTTGGCCTGGTGATTCATGGATTGATTTTAAAACCATTGATGTATTTAATACAACATACAATAGCGCTTTTTTCAGGGTAAAGTACGAAAATAATGGAAATGTAATAGCATGTACAGGCAACGATTGCAGTTCTGTTTTCGGAAGCCGCAGCTACACCGACACCGATGGCGATGGGTTTTATTACTGGGGGATTGGCCTAAAACCAGGCGGCTGCACTGGCCTTGCCAAAATGGATTTTAATGATTTCGACAATACAAAAATATTCCTTGACAACAACTATAATGAATTGCCCACGCCAACAATTACAGGCCCTGAATACGTTTGTTCAGGAAACGGGGGAAGTTTCAGTCTGAATAATCCACCTGCCGGGTTTAATGTAAGCTGGAACGTAACTCCTTCATCTTATTTTAACGCGCCTACGAGTGGCAATTCAACTCTAATCAGCTTACTTCCCAAGGCCCAATACAACGGGGAATGTACATTAACGTACACCTTGTCCGACAATGTTGGTTCAGTTCAATATTCTAAGAAATTCTACATCAATGCCCCCAACCCGCAGCAGATATCCATTAATGTGGTTCAATCGTATGCATACCCTCCAATTTTGAATGGAAGCGTTTGGTTATTGTGCCCAAATTCAAGCTATTACATTTATTTAAATAATAGTTCCAATTGCACAACAACAAATTATCAGTGGAATATACCATCGGGCTGGACCTTGTATGAACAAAACGACAATTATATCCGAATAAATACAAACAGCACTCCATCCGGAACTGTAACTGTTAACGCAACCACCTGTTGCAATAATAGTTACCTGATTAAAACCCAGTATTTTGGTCAAAGCTATAGTTGCGGCGGCTATTTTATGGTTTATCCCAATCCTGCGTAAACCGGGATAAACATTGAATGTACCGACGAAGTGGACTTATCGGATAAAAACACAAGCATTGAAATTTACGATGCAAATTACAATAAAAAACTGACCATAAAGTCTATACAAAAGAAGTTGAAAATAGATACCGGAGATTTGAATGATGGATTTCATTACATTGTTATGGGATATAAAGGGCAGAAATACACTCAAAAAATCAAAATCGAAAAATGAAATCAAAAATTCATATACTTTTTGCAGTAATTATCATCTTCTTTTTAAGTTCCTGTGAGAAAGAACAAGTTCCGGAGCAATCCGGAACATTTACAGACATCCGCGACAATCGCGAATACAAATGGGTACGAATTGGCAACCAGGTTTGGATGGCCGAAAATTTTGCCTATTGCCCTAAAATTTACCGTGATACAGTAAATTCAGGGATTTGGGTAGCCCGTTTTGAATGGATAATGTCGCCAAATATGACGGAAGCAGAAAAACAAAGAGTAAGAGATGAACGGGGATGTTTGTACAGTTGGGAAAAAGCTGTGGAACTGTGCCCGGCAGGATGGCGGCTGCCTGCCGATGCGGATTGGATGCAACTGGAACAGTTTCTTGGAATGGGCAAAGAAGAATTGAATTTAGAGGGGGAACGGGGAGTGGAACAACGAATTGGAGGGCAACTCAAAGAAACTGGTACGCTATATTGGTACCCGCCTAACCGCGGGGCAACCAATACTTCGGGTTATACGGCGCGGCCTTCGGGGCATCACAATTATTTTGCCAGATATCCCGATACTACATTCAAATTTTACGATGATTATTTTTCAGATGTTGCCTTCTACTGGACTTCTTCATCTGATGGCGAAAATGCAATAATCCGCTACTTGCATAAATCAAATTATGGTATCTTCCGACGGAAGTTTTCTAAGAATTTTGGGTATTCTGTCAGGTATATAAAAAATGATTAGTCACCCGTTACTACAAAACTACAATCTGTATTAACCCGATTAATAATTATGAAAGTCAAACACTTAGTAGCGATATGGGCACATTGGAGAGGATTATCCATAAAAGAAATCTGGATTATACATTTTTTTTAAATTTATTAAGTATAAAACAACTGATATATTTGTAAAATCAATAATGAATTCATTCTTTTTCTTATATGAAAAATATACCTGTAATCACCGTCACCGGCAAAACGCTGGCTGAAACATACGAAGCTGCCTTAATCAGTTTATACGAAAAAGGCACCCGGTTTAAAACCCAGTACGACAAACCCGGCGACCCGCTCAGCATCGATTGCACCATGAACATGACAATTGAAGAGCCCGAAACCGACCCGGTGATACACATGGCTTTCCCCGGAGGAATTGATGATTTAAAGGAATATGTTTTGGAACTGAAAGGCTACAAAGACCACTGGGTGAAAAACATCAACGACGAAAA
>JBBIVS010000268.1:0-5565 GCA_037439605.1 Draconibacterium sp.
CCTGCGCATAATTTTTAACAAAACCGTAACCTGAGCCGGGATTTGCCAGTGCAAATTCAACACTCCTTTTCATCACCCTGTTTACTTTTTGCTGAAGTTGATCATCAAATTTGCGGTGAATTACTATTCCACCCAGTGGAATCGGGCTGTTCGTTTTTTCTTCCCAGTCTTCGCCCAAATCAATAATTTTCATTAACCCTTTTTTTTCGTGAATAATCACACCGGCATCAACTTCACCATCTAAAATTGCTTCTTCGATATCAGAAAAAAGATATTCCTTCTTCTCTTTTACTTTCGGAAACGCAATACTGAAAAGTAAATTGGCAGTGGTATATTTCCCTGGGATTGCAACTTTCAAATCAATAATTTCATCGGGATATATTTTGCGCCTGCCAATTAACAACGGGCCATTTTTATAACCTAACGCACTGCCCGAGGTTAACAGGTTATAATTGTTTGCAACATAAGCAAAAGCATGGTAGCTGAGTTTTGTAACATCAATATTTCCGGCAAAAGCATTTCGGTTTAGTTCTTCAACATCGGCCAAAACAGTGTCAAATTCCAGTCCTTCGGTATCCACCTTTTGGTGAACCATGGCATCGAAAATAAATGTATCGTTGGGGCATGTTGAAAAGCCGAGTGAAAGAATCATAAATTGTTCTTATTTATCTGTTCAACAAACGAGGGAAAAAGCTCTTTCGAGATGTAATGATTTGCAGCGCTGCCCTTTACTACCACTAGCTTTTCCTTCTTTGAATATCTTTCAACACATCCCATATTTATAATTTCGCTGCGGTTTATTCTGAAAAACCCGAAATAATCTTTTAATTGTTTTTCAAATTCACCTATTCCTTTTATCGAAACGATTTTTTTCTCGTTGCAAAGATATACATTTGATTTGCGTCCATTTGCTTCAATCCAAACAATATCCTTAATATCCACTATTTCGTTGAAGTTAAGACCTTCGATATTAATCTTTGCCGATTTTGGTTCAGTCTTTATTATTCCAATCTCATTTTCAAGAATCGAGGTAAGTTTATTCAGTTTCATATCTACCTGAGCCTGTTTTACCCTGTCGATGGCATCGGCAAGTTTGCGCTTGTTAACGGGTTTTTCAAGAAAATGAACTGCTTTGTATTCAAAGGCCTTGGCGTAATATTGTTTTTCGATATGAGCCGTAATAATAATCAGTTGAAAATTAAGTTTGCGACGGATTTTCAATGTTTCGAGCAGATCGAACCCTGTTTTCCCTTCGTTTTCGAATTGAATGTCGAGCATTACAACATCGGGAGAAAGATCAACAATCAGTTTCTCTGCTTTAGCAAGAGTGGTGGCTTTTCCTGCAACAACCACTTCAGGAGCCACTTCGGCCAGCAACATTTCAATAGCCCCGATATAATCTTCCATATCTTCTACAATAATAGCTTTTACTAGAGGTTCCTTCATTTTTGTATCGTTATAGTTACGTTAGTTCCTTTACTGTTGCTTTTTGTTTCAACCCCGATTTTAAATCCCAACTGATTTAACAGATTTATCCTGTTCAGCGTTAACTCTTTGCCACGCGACGTGTATCGCATTTCCGATTTTTGCAGCAGTTGTCCGGCTTTTTCAATCCCCACTCCATTATCGCTGATTTCGACAATCAAAGCATCTCCCGATCTTTGAAAATCAATCGTTAAAATCCCCTTGTGTTTTGCCTGTAAAAGCCCGTGCCTGATGGCATTTTCGGCAAATGGCTGAATTAGCATTGGAGGAATAAGTTCATTTTCAGGGTTTATTTTCTCATCTGTTTTTATTTCGAAATCGAATTTACCAGGATTGATAACCTGCTGAAAATCGACAAATTCGGTGAGCATTCTTATTTCGGAAGCTAATGTTACCTGTCCGTCGGGCGATTGCGCACTTTTAATGGTGCCGGTACCTGCCGAAGCTTCAAGAAATCCCCGCATCAAATCGGCGAGTTTAACCAGATAGTCGTTTGCCTTCGAAATATTGGCTTTCAGAATCATGGTTTGTAACGAAGCCAGCACATTGAAAATAAAGTGCGGGTTCATTTGCGACTGAATGGCCTGCACCTGGAACACCTTTGCTTCGCGGCTGGCCTTTTTCATTTGCAACAAAGCCAGCATCAGAAAAACAATGCCACACAGGGTAATAATTGCAAAAAGGGCTGGAAAAAACCAGTGTTGACGGTAAAGAGCAATTCTCACCCGAATATTGGTTTCAACCATCGCCGGTGTTTCCATTGGCAAACCTTTTACCCTTGCCCGAACATTCAATTTGTTGTCGCCATCCGTAAGATTTGTTAAAACTGCATAATCTTCTTCCTGCCAGGGCGACCAAACTGTATCGCTCATTATTCTCCATGAATACTCTACCGGATTGGGCCGGTTGAAACAAATCGCTTCGAATGTAACAACCATCGAATTTTGGTTGCGTGGTAATTCGATTGAATTTGAAGTAAAAGGAAGTTTCTGCCCGTTAAATTTATCAATACGAACTGTAAGATTATGCTTGCCAATTTTCAGTTTCCGGGGGACGAGTTTCATAAGTTCGGTACTGGTCGTCATCCAAACATTTCCTTTTGAATCGGTAAAAGCGCCGTCCTGCCCGGGTTCAATGCCGGTGAAACCGTTTTTCTCATTAAAGAGGTGGAGCACCACCTCTCCGGTTTGGTAGTATTTCTGCAGATCCATAAGGTAAATTCCATAAGGCTGACTGGCTATCAGCCAGCTACTGTCGATTGTCGCCACCATATTAACAACATCCGACAATTCCTCCCTTTCCATGGCGGCTAATGAATCGGACGCGGAGTTGTAATAATATAATCCGCTTTTACTACCGAACCAGGTGCGGCCCTTGTAATCGGTACATTGTGAATAAACGCCAAATATTTTGCTTTTTGGCATATAATGCTTTAGTTGTGCGGCTTCCCGGTTGTAACGCGCTAGTCCCGTACCGCCGCCAAACCAGTAATAACCGGCGTTGTCGCGGCCAATGGTAAGCACGTTATTGCCCACATTCAAACCATGCGATTCATTAATCGTAAGCACTTTCTGCCGGTTCTTATCATAGGCATCCACCCGTTTTGCTCCTCCACCCCACACCAGGTCGTGCTCATTATCGTACCAGGTGGTTAAATGTGCCAATTCTGTTTTTTGCTCAAACCGGTTGCCATCCACCATCAATATTCCGTGGGCATTTGGAAAAAACAGCCTGCCCCGTTTATCCATCACCGGATGGAAATAATAGTAAGCAGCCTCTTTGATGAACATATTAGGAAAATGTTTTATTCCTTCTCCTTGCTGCCTGTATAATCCGAACATATAGGATGAAAACCACAGATTGTTTTGTTTATCTTCGGTTACTGCCCATATTTGAGGCAAAACTTCCTGGTTATAGGTTGTAAATGAATTGCCGAAAAGCTGAAAAACCCCTTCTTCGGAACCCACCCAGAATTTCCCGTCTTTATCAAGAAGAATATGGCTTGTAAAAAGTCCTTCAAAAGCATCATAATCAATACTATCCGGAGTCAGTAAAAAATCCCTTTGAGGTAAAAGGGCGCATACATAATGTAATGTTTCCCGTAAATTCAAATTTTCAATTAGTTTTCCATTTCGAACCCTGGCAACTGTATTGATTTTACCATCATCGTATCGTTTCAGATCAAAATTGCGCGTTTCATAGTCGCTGTTGATTTCAGGCAGGTATCCATCGATAAAATATAGGGTTTTAAAGCCCGGGAAAAAATGGACAAAAGTATTGTTACGATGGATAAGTTCGCACTCATTGTTTTTGATAAGATACAAAAGCGTATCATTTGCCACTAAAAATGCATCTTCATCCTCAATGTATTTCATCTCCAGGCGAGGAAATCCATTACTTTCAGGCAAATCGATTTGAAGTTGACTGACACTGTCGGCTTCAATAAAATGGATACTGATTTTCGGATCGGGATATTTGGTTTTTACAAACCATATTTTTCCGTGGATATCGGCAGTCATATAAAGCTCCGGAAACGATTCAATTTTGAAAAATTTAATATCCTCACCATCAACCCTGAAAATCCCCATGTTTGTTGAGGCCCATATACGGCCCTTGTTGTCCTCGCATATTACCCGGATATAATCGTTAAGTATTTCAGGGTATTTTTTAGTGGTGTAACTCACAAATTTATCGCCGTTATAACAATTCAGCCCGGCTTTGGTTCCTACCCAAATATAGCCCCTGCTGTCCTGAAACATACTGGTAACCTGCATTTGCGAAAGTCCGTCGCGCAGCGTGTACTGTTTGTATTGCGGCAAAGTGAGTTTTGGCTGAGCGGCAATACTACTCCACCCAATAACTGCAAATAAAATATAAATGATACGGTTTGGCATGTGCGTAAAAATAGAATTTTTTCAGACAGGCAGAAAACCGGCGGACGAAGAAATAAAATCGAAAAGCCCGGAATTGGTTTATTTCCGGTTATTTTACACAAGCCTGCTTTGGTTCGTTACAAAAAACAGGGGGTTCATGTTTAAAATCAGGAGGGTTGGTTACAGAAATATTGATTCATAAAATATTGAAAATTATGTTTGAGAGTGATTGATACTTTAAAAATCATTGGACTGAAAATTAATCGTAAAACCAGAGATTATGAGAAAGATTGTACTTTTTGTGGTGCTCCTTGTATTTGCTTCAGTAACATTTGCACAAGTTTCGAAAACGATCAGCCTAACAACGGCAGGTAATTTATCTGTAGAATTATCATCAGAAGAATTAAATACAATAACTGATTTAACTGTAATAGGAAATATCGACGCGCGTGATTTCAAAACGATGAGGGATTTGATGCCTGTTTTGGCTGAGATTGATTTGAGTGATGTTGAAATAGCTGAATATAATGGGACAGAAGGCACATCAATTCAGGGGGGTTCAATGTATCCGGCAAATGCAGTTCCGGAATTTGCTTTTTTAAATTCAAGTTGGCAAGGAAAACATAGCTTGACATCAATAGTATTTCCTAATAGTTTAACTTTAATCAGCCAAAATGCTTTTATGTATTGCTTTGGTCTGGTTTCAATACTTATTCCTGAAGGAGTTAATTCAATCGGTGATGTTGCCTTTTATAGATGTGACAATTTAAGTTCTATCACAATACCAGCATCTGTTACTTCAATTGGGAATAGTGCTTTTTCGTATTGCAGAGGTCTGACCTCAGTATTTATTCCTAAAGGAGTTACTTCAATCGGGAATGGTGCATTTGCTGGTGATGTAAGTTTAATATACGTTGATGACAACAACTCATACTATTCTGATATTGAAGGCGTATTGTATAACAAAGGACAAACCACAATTTATCAATGCCATGCTTCAAAAACTGGCAATTTCGATATTCCTTTTACTGTTACCTCAATAGGGAATAGTGCTTTCCAAAGTTGTGAGGAACTAACTTCAATTGTTATTCCTGAAGGAGTTACGTCTATTGGTAGTTATGCATTCTACCATTGCCGCGCACTTTCATCTGTAATTATTCCTAAAGGAGTTACTTCAATCGGGAATGAGGCTTTCAGCAATTGCAGC
>JBBIVS010000269.1:0-5560 GCA_037439605.1 Draconibacterium sp.
ATGTGCGAGCCAATTAAAACCAGGCAGCGGGTATCCCGGATATCAGTAGGTTCGGGAGAGTCCATTCCTTCGCCAAAGGTGGCGATAAAAGCAACTTCACGCGGGCCGCGGCATTGCGCGTAAGATGGCGCTGCAATATTCGCAGAGCCGAATGCTTTCAGCAATGTTCCCCAGTAATGCCCGCCTGAACCATGCGTAAACAAAGCGGTACATTCCGGTCCGTGCTCTTTTTTTATTCTGTCAAGCCTTTCTGCAATAAAAGTAAAAGCTTCGTCCCATGAAACTTCTTTGTAAGTTTGTTTCCCATCCTCGCCAGTTACGCGCAACAAAGGGGTTTTTAAACGGTCCTCATCGTAATACATACCAACACCACCGGTACCGCGCGGGCATAAACGGCCATTGCAATTGGTGTCATCATCGTTGCCAGTTATTTTCTGAATGTTGCCATTCACATCTTTATGAACCCATCCTGCACATTTCCAGAAACATACTTCGCAATAGGTTGCAGTACGAATTAAATCATCGCTACCCGCATTTAAGTTTTGATTGCCGGAAAATGATGGAATTGCCGATTGCAGGTATTTTGCGCTAACTGCAAGTCCTGCTGCACTTATAGTTGAAATTTTTATAAAATCACGTCTGGAATTCGACATATCTTTTACCTATTTTTCGCAAACATACAGAAATCTATATGTTGATATATCTTGAAAAATAGATATTTAAAAACATATAAAATTTAAATGTAAACAAATGTTCTTGTAAATTTCGATATAAAATTGTTTAACCTGCTAATTATAAATTATTTAATTATCCACAATCAAGTATATATTGACTATTTTTCGAATAGAAATTTATAATGATTCCAAACAAAACCGTTAGAAAAGCAAACGGATTTGTATATAAAACGTGAATTTAACACGATTACAGAATAGAATCTTCAGGACGGTTTAAATTTTTGAAAAATGCCGGATATTTTTTTGCCCACGAATCAACATTGGTAAATTTTGTATTTAACACGTTTAAAAGGTTGTACATCTTGTAGTCTTTCAGTTCTATTCTCTCTTGAATAAAAGAAGCACAATTTTTATGATACATTGCAATTAAAGGCTCTTTTCCGTTTTTGTGAATTGGAACCACTGCATCAAATTCACCGATTTCAGAAATCAAAAACTCAACAAAATCACCGGTAATAAAAGGAGCATCAACACTGATCACAAAATTCCAGTCGGTTTCAGATTTTTTCAGGCAGGAATATATTCCGCCAATCGGGCCGCAGTATTTTATCTCATCGTGAATTAAAGTGAAGCCAAATTTGCCGTGTTTTGGATTATTCGAACTGATTAAAATATCGTGGCACACTGGTTTGCATAATTCTAATGACTTTTCAAGAAGGGATTTTCCATCAATGTGAAGCATCGCTTTGTCGGCTCCCATTCTGGAACTTTGTCCACCTGCAAGTATGATTCCGGTAAGTTGCATAATGTAAAAATAAAAAAAGCTTCAAATTTCTTCGAAGCTATTTTTGGGTGGATGATGGGATTCGAACCCACGACCTTCGGAACCACAATCCGACGTTCTAACCGGCTGAACTACAACCACCGTGTATTTTGAGGGGGCAAATATAAAAATTTTATTAATGAAAAGAAAAAACCGCATACAAATAACCCGAAAGAATGCAACCCTTCCGTTTTTTTATTGTCTTTAAAACTGAAAGCAAACAAATTGGAACGTTACGAAGACATACATAAAAACATAATTGAAGCCTGTAAAAAAGGAGATGAAAGGCAGAGGTACAAACTTTATCAATTGTACTCAAAGGCTATGTTTAATGTGTGTTACCGTATGATGAACAACAGGGAGGAAGCGGAAGATATGTTGCAGGAAGCTTTTACGCTGGCTTTTTTGAAACTTGATTCGTTTCGTTACGAATCGGGATTTGGGGCCTGGCTGAAACGAATTGTCATTAATACCTGTATTAATGCAAAAAACAAAAGAAAAGTGGAACTGACATTTATTGATGAAATGCACCACTTTGATCAACCTGTTCAGCACGATAAAGATGATGAAGAAGGACAGTTAACGGTTGCCGGAATCACCAAAGCAATGGAAAAATTGCCCGAAGGAGGCCGCATTATTTTTTCGCTCTATTTGCTTGAAGGTTACGACCACGGCGAGATTGCACAAATTCTGAATATTACCGAGTCAACTTCGAAAAGCCAGTTTATGCGGGCTAAACGAAAAATTATTGAAATTTTAAATGAACAAAAAACAGGAAGTTATGAAAACCGATCGTTTTGAAGAATTCATAAAATCAAACCGCGAGGAGTTCGACCAACTTGAACCTTCGGATAAAGTCTGGGAACAGGTTTTAAAATCGACGCGCAAATCAAAAAAGATTTCAATCAAACCTTATTTGCTGCGTGTGGCTGCAGTTTTAGCAATTGCAATTGTTTTTTCTGTTTTGCTGGTAAAAACCAACCTTTTCTCACCTGCCGGCTTAAAAGTACAAAATGATGATCCGGAGTTGCGCGAACTGATTGAAGCCGAAGCATTTTATGCCAGCCAGGTAAATGGCAAGCTCGAGGAAATCAGAAAATGCTATGAAATTTATCCTGGTTTAAAAGAAGAAGTTGAATCGGATCTGAATGAACTTCAGGAAATGTACAACACCTTAAAAACCGACCTGAACGATAATATTTCGAAAAAAGCAGTGATTGAAGCCATGATTGAGAATAACCGGTACCGGTTGAAAATGGTCGATCAGGTGCTGGATCAAATTAATTGTTAAAAATAAAAAGAATGAACCGGTTAAAAAAAATAGTTCTTGCAACAGGTTTTGTATTAGTAATTCCATTGCTTGTTTCGGCCCAGTTTACCGAGTCAAAACAAATTAACAAACGATTTAAGTTAATGCCCGAAACCCGTGTTGAAATTACAAATAAGTACGGGAAGATTAATATCAATACATGGGAAAAGGATTCGGTGGCTTTCGAAATTAAAATAAAGGTTGAAGACAAAAAGTTGTCGCGGCTCGAAAAGCAGATCAGCGGAATTGACTTCGATTTTATTAACAGTCAGCATTTTATTATAGCGCGTACAAAAGTGGGCGAAAACCGCAGCGCTTTGGAAAAAGAAGTTTTAAATTTTAAAGAAACTGTGCTTCAGTCGGACGGGAAAGTTGAAATTGGTTTTACCGTTTGGATGCCAAAAACAAACCAGTTAAAAGTGGAAAATAAATTCGGGGATATTTATGTCGATGATTATATGGGCGATATAGATATCACTTTGTCGAACGGAAATTTGAAAGCGCATGATTTCGGGGGAAAAACAAATCTGAAACTTAGTTTTGGTGATGCCACCATTAACCAGTTGAAAACCGGAAAGTTGGATTGCAATTACAGCGATGTTTATATTATAAAGGCCGACAAACTTCAAGTCGTTAGTAAATCCTCAGATATTGAAATCACCGAAATCAATGAGATCAACGCCGATTCACGGCGTGACAAATTTCGTATCCAGTTAATTGATGTATTGGTGGCAAAAGGAAGTTTTACCAATTACAGGATATCGGAAATAACCAATAATCTCAATTTAAAAACAGAATATGGCGATATCGATATCAACAAAATTGCACCCGATTTTAAGTCGGTTTATATTGAGTCAAAATCCACCGATATCAATCTTTATTTTAGTGAAAAGTCGGATTTTGGATTTGAAATAGCGCACACCAAAAGCCAAACCAGTTTTTCACGTAAAATAGAAATAAAAAAAGAAGAGGTGCTTGATGAGAAGGAAAAAAGGGTAAAACTTACCGGCAATTTCGGAAGCGGTTCAAAACCCGTGAAACTCTATATCAACACTTCAGGAGGTGGAATAAATATCAGGGATTATTAAAATTTTGCAACTTTCCTGGTTTTTTGTCTTACAAATTGCAACCAACAAAAAGAAATGCTGTCAATAGGGTTACAGAAAACAGATTCAGAATATTCAGAAGTTATAAATTGATTAAAACAGGACAAATTATTTTTTAAAGCACATGAAAACAATTAAACAATTTACTTTTTACATTATGCTGCTTTTTGCAGCAACAAGCTGCATCGACGATTTTACCATTCGGGGAAATGGGATTGCAGCCACCCAGGGAAGGTTAGTCCCGGTTTTCGACAAAGTAAAATCCTCCGGCGATTTTCAGGTTCACATTACCAAAGGCAAAGGATTAGAAGTTGTGATCAATGCCGAGGAAAACCTTCTTCCCTACATCGAAACGAGTGTTTCAGAAAACACTTTAATGATTGATATTCCGGGCTTGCACAATGTTCGTAACCGGTTGCCAATGAATGTGTACATCACTGTTCCTGCCCTCACAAGTGTAAAACAAAGCGGTTCAGGAAGCATTACAACCGATTATTTCACAACGGACAGAATGGACCTTTTCATTTCGGGTTCGGGAAAATAATCCGTAAAAACTAATTTAATTATTCTGCCAAAGATGAAACGTTTACTATTGATTTCGGCTTTTACCATTCTTACTTGTCATGCCTTTTCGCAGGATTTCAGACAGGCGGTCGGGATTCGCGCCGGTTTTACAGGGGGTGTGGAATACAGAATTTATACTGATGAACTGAATTCGTATAAATTTCTTTTGGGCTCACGCGACAGGGGATTAATTGCTCACGCCATGAAGGAATGGCACCGGCTCGACCTTTTTACTTTTACCGACCAGTTGAATTTTGTTTATGGCGCCGGTTTGCATGTTGGATATGAGCGTTGGGACCAGCAGTATTATAATTACAATACAAGTTATTATGTAACCCGCACTGCATTTATTGCCGGGCTCGACGGGCTTGCCGGACTTGAATACATGTTTCTCGAAGTTCCTCTTTCAGTGGGATTTGAAGTAAAACCTTATTTCGATTTTTTTGGTCGAGAAATGTTCGACTTTGAATTGTTCGATTTTGCATTGACCGTAAAATATCATTTTTAAACCGAAAATTTTAGTCATTAAAAAATATTAAACATGAAAAAAACAACTCTTTTACTTAGTGCTGTTTTGGCCTTTACAGTTGCCAAATCGCAGGATTCATATCAAAACGATGAAATCAGAACTGTTTTCTCAAGAAACAAATCGAATGGCGGATATGGCGCTTTTACCATCGCTTATTCGAATATCGGAGGTTACGATGCCCTAGTAACAGGCGGCCGTGGCGCTTTTATTTTCGACCATGCACTGGCCATTGGTTTGGGTGGTTACGGATTTATAAATAATCTCGATTACGACTATTATCATCAACCATCCAACACAACACGAAACTTATCCCTCGCAGGCGGATATGGCGGTTTTTTAATTGAACCCATCGTTGCCGGAAAATCACCGGTACATTTGTCGTTCCCGATTTTAATTGGTGGCGGGGGTGTCACCCTGGTTGATATGTACGGTTGGGATTACTGGGGAAAACCTTATCCGAGCAATGAATATGATTATGATGCCTTTTTTGTAATAGAACCGGCTGTGGAACTGGAGTTTAACCTGGCCCGTTTTTTCAGGTTGGCGGCTGCAGTA
>JBBIVS010000270.1:0-2243 GCA_037439605.1 Draconibacterium sp.
TGTAAACTTCGGTACCCGAAACACTGCCGCTCAGGATACTGATGCGGAAACTTACATTTTGATTTGCCAGAATATTGCCTGAATTGTCGCGGGCAACTGCCTGGTAACGAAACGACTGGGGAGATTGGGCTGATACATTTACTGCTAAAAGCAATACAAGAAAGAGAAATGCTAAATTTTTCATGATGTACGGTTATTTGATTCGTTTTTTCCAATCCGTATCTTCCCGGGCATCATGATTTCTGAAAACGAAATTCGGAAAAAGTGTTAACATCTCTCCGGAAAACACCCGGCAGATATCCTTTACAAATTACAAAAAATGAAGATTAAATCAAAATGATTTTCAATATGCATAACGTTACTGCATTTATTAATTATTCCCTTTTTGCAGCATTTTGGCATAAATCCTTAAATTTGCGCTGATAATTTCAAAATGAACAAGAATTTTACTGATATATCTGATTATGTAAAGGTTGTAAAACTGAGAAATAACAGGCGTGTTGCCGTTTTTCTCATTTGCCTTGCAATTGCAACCACACTTTGGTTTTTAAATGCCCTGGGGAAAAATTACTCGGCATCTGTTTCGTACCCGGTAAAATATATAAACCCTCCTGACAACCGGTTTCTGGCCAATAACATACCCGTAAAACTCGATTTGAAAATACAGGGACAAGGCTTTACAATCCTTCGTTATAAAATGTTATCGTTTTCACCAATTTTACTTGACATTGAACAAATTACAAATAATATTGAACCAGTTTCGGGTACGTATAAAGTGCCAAGTAAAAATCTCATCAGGGAAATTTCGAGCCAGTTAAGCAACGAAATTAAAATTGAGGACATTAATCCTGAAACTCTCGAAATAGTTCTTGACAGCCTGATAACAAAAACTGTCCCGGTTGTACTATATATAAATGTTGAATTTGTTCCGCAGTTCAACCTGAAAAATCCAATTAAAACGGTTCCCGATAAAGTTAAAATAACCGGGCCGGCCATTGCCCTGGAAAAAATTTCTGAACTTAACACAAAGGTGAATATCACCAACAAACTTGAAACAGGTTTTAGCCAGGAAATCGAGTTAATTCATCCTGAAAGAACAACAATTTCGCCCGAAAAAGTGAACTTAATCATTGAAGTTGAAAAATACACTGAAAAGGAATTGAAAATCCCGATTGATATCATCCATAAACCTGCGGATGTGCGAATTAAACTTTTCCCTTCGGAGGTAAAAATATTGTTTACAGTTGGTTTAAGCCGGTTCGAAACCATTAAAGCCGCTGATTTCGGTGTTTCGGTTGATTACAATTCAATTGTTGACAATGTGAATAACCTGAACATACTGATTTACAAAAAGCCCGGTTTTATTCAGGGAGTCAGGTTAAATCCTGAAAAAGTGGAATTCCTGATTGAAAAAAATTAATTTAATAATCAAGTTTTAATTTTTAATCAGCAATGGCTCTGACAATTGGCATAACCGGTGGAATTGGAAGCGGAAAATCAACTGTCTGCCAAATTTTTAAAATTCTTGGAACTCCTGTATTTGAAGCCGATCTAGTTGCCAAAACATTGCTTGATTCGAACACTGAAATCAGAAATGGCCTGGTTGCGCTTTTTGGTAAGGAAATTTATGGAAGCAACAACAGGGTTGACCGGAAAATGCTTGCCAACCTGATTTTTAACGACGATTTACTTTTGGAACAGGTTAACCGGCTCGTGCATCCGGCTGTCAGAAATGAGTTTATCAGGTGGTCGAAAATTCAGGATAACAAATACATTATTCACGAGGCGGCCATATTGTTCGAAACCGGATTTTATAAAATGATGGACTATACCATTTTGGTTTCAGCCCCCGAAGAATTGAGAATTGAGAGGGTAACCAAAAGAGAAAACATAAAACCCGAAATCGTCAGGGAGCGAATAGCAAAGCAATGGACTGATGAAGATAAACGAAAACTAACCACCTTTGAACTTGTAAACGACAATAAAAAATTAATCATTCCTCAGATTTTAGAAATTGATAAAAATTTAAGAACACATGGCAAAATTTGGTAAATGGCTGGGTGGCGGTCTGGGCTGGGCCGTTGGCGGGCCAATTGGAGCAATATTCGGATTTATGATCGGGTCGATGTTCGATGGCAGCACGGAAGTTATGAAAACAGCTTCACGAACAGGATATTCGGGACAGACCACTGCCGGCGGTTATGTGATGAGCCTGCTGGTTTTAACCGCTTCGGTGATGAAAG
>JBBIVS010000270.1:2255-5556 GCA_037439605.1 Draconibacterium sp.
GAAATCGGAACTCGATTATGTGAAGAAATTTATGGTACACAATTTCGGCGAGGCATCGGCAACAGAAGCGGTGCGTTTATTGCGCGATTTGCTGAACCAAAACATTCCTGTGGACGAAGTTTGCCGCCAGATAAAACAAAACATGAACTACTCGGCCCGTTTGCAACTGCTGCATTTTTTATTCGGTATTGCCGTTGCCGACGGGCAAGTGGATGCCAATGAAAGAGAACTGATTGATTATATCAGTCGCGGGATAGGTTTAACCGACAAGGATTTTGAATCCATCCAGGCCATGTTCGTCCCGAATACCGAGGGCGATTATAAAATTCTGGAGATTGACAGAACCGCAACCGACGAGGAAGTGAAAAAAGCCTACCGCAGGATGGCCATGAAATTTCACCCCGACAAAGTGAGCCACCTGGGTGAAGATTTCCAGAAAGCGGCCAACGAGAAATTTCAGAGCGTGAACAAAGCTTACGAAAACATCAAGAAAGAACGGAAAATGGTTTAAAATTTTTATGAAAATCATCTCTGTAAATATTGGCGAACCACGGATTGTGAACTGGAAAGGCAAGGCAGTTGAAACCGGAATTTTTAAATACCCGGTCAATCAACCCATTTTCCTGGGGCATGAAGATGTTGAGAACGACCATGTAATCGACCGCCGCTATCATGGAGGTATTGATAAAGCCTGCTATTTGTATTCGTCCAATCATTATGAATACTGGAAGAAATTTTATCCTGAACTCGAAATGCCTTTCGGAATTTTTGGTGAAAACCTCACCGTTGAGGGCTTGCACGAGGAACAGGTAAATATTGGCGACATTTTTAAAATTGGCGAGGCAGTAGTTCAGGCAACACAGCCCCGCCAGCCCTGCTTTAAACTGGAGTTCCGGTTTAACAACCATCAAATTGTGCAGCAATTCATCGATTCAGGTTTTGCGGGGGTTTATGTTCGGGTTTTGGAAAATGGATTTGTAAAAACCGGTGATTCGATGGAATTAATTGAAAGAAAAGATTCCCTTTCGATTCGAAGAGTATATGAACTGCTTTACACTTCAGAATTTCAGAAAGAAGCTATTCAACTGGCAGTTAACGACCCTTTTATTGCCGCAAGTTGCAAAAAGGATTTACTTAAACGCTGGGGTAGTGTGCTGTAAAATGGAACATTTAATGAACTATTTTTGACATTGACGAAATATATAATTGCATTTATGAAAGTTTTTAAAGTTGCAATGAAGTTGTTGTTAAATAGTATTGTTCTGATGATTTTATTTTACTCATGCAATACTCAGCAAAACAAAAACGATTTTTATTATCCCGCCGATTTCGATCCTGTCAGGTCAACCTGTTTTATTTGGTCTGATGAATATTACGGCATCATACCACGGTTAGCCGCTCAAATTTCGCAAAATGACAAGGTTACTTTTTATTTTCATGAAAACGAGGCAGATACTGTATTCATTTTTGATATACTCCAAAAGCACCATAGCAACCTAAAAAACATCAACCTCGTTAAGTTGAATAACAAACCTGTAAGTAACTGGATTAGAGATTTTGGACCTGTTTACCTGGTTAACGGCGCTGGTGCAAAAAGGTTGGTTGACTTTGGTCATTTTGGTAAAAGAATCGGATTTACAAAAGAAATTGGGGCTAAAACGAACCTTCCGGTTATTCAAAGTTCTGTGAACAGTTCTGGCGGCGCCCGCGAGACCAATGGAAAAGGAACACTGATTCTGTGTGAAACTCATGAACTGGACGTAAATAAACCCAAAACCAAAACCGAAGTAGAAACGGAGTTAAAGGATAAGCTTAAAATAAAAAAAATCATCTGGATGAAACACGGCCTGCCGCAAGACGACAGCCGGTTAAACGGCCCGCTGGTTGATGAAATCTATCCGAACGGTGTAAATGGCCATGTTGACCAGTTTTGCCGCTTTGCAGGTTCACGGACCATTCTTATAAGCAGTGTCACTGAAGATGAAGCAAAACAGCATCCGATACTTGCGGAAGCAAAAAAAAGGCTTGACGAAAATTATCAGATACTAATCAATTCAACTGATCAGGATGGAAAAAAATTCAAAATAATAAAAGTACCATTTGCCCCACTCCTTTTTATTGAGCGAATTCTTGGCAATAAACGGCTAATTGTAACCCCGGTAACCAGTTACATGAATTTTATTGTCACCAATTCGTCGGTTATTTTACCATCCTATCTTTCAGAACAAAAGGAAGACCCTGAACTGGAAAAAAAGGAAAGAGAGGTTGAACAAATATTCAGAACAGCTTTCCCTGGCCGCGAAATAATTAAGGAAGAAGCTTCTGTTCTGAACTATTTTAGCGGTGGTTTTCATTGTATCAGTATCAACGAACCACAACCAGAATATTAACCATTAAGCTCTTACTTAATTATTTCGTTCTGGTCTGTTCCTAAAAATATTTTGTTTTTTTTTAAATAAAGGCTGAGTGATAAATATTTTAATTTTAAATCAAATGTTCATTTTAAAACAGGTGAATCTGTATTTCTGATTTCAGGGATTTCTTCCCTGTTCAACTTACTCCAGAAATTATTCAACATAGCCAAATGATTTATGAATACTGATTTACACCAACTTGTACGAACAAGCAAATATTTTTTAAATAAAGGTGATATAAATTACAAAACTGAATTGAATATATATCTTGAAAAAATGAAAATAAATAAATGATAATTTATATTTTCAAATATGCAAATCTACCGGCTTGGTTGATTTCACAGCAAAAAAAATATCACAATATTTAACAAAAACAGTTGATCATATTAAAATAAAATACCATATTTGCTTGCAGTAAAAAAACAAATTTTTAAATATTAATTTAAACATTAGAGACTATGAGATTAAAACTTTTACTTTTTACAATGTTGCTATCCGTGGGTGTTTTTGCCCAGGAAGTGTACAGGGGGCTGATAATATCGGAAATCCGGTTAAACGCCCAACCCGACAACTACGTTGAAATTACCAATGTGGGTAACAAAGCGGTTAATCTGAAAAATTTTGAATTGGGTACAATCAGGCCATGGAACCAGGCAATAAACAATGTTTTTGAAGATCGCTGGATTCCGGACAACAACCGCAATATCAGGTTACCTGACTATGTTCTTGAACCTGGAAAAAGCTATGTACTTGCCTGTTTGGATGATTTCTGGCCTGAACAGTATGCCAAGAAAGTACCTGGTTTCGAAAGCGGCCAACTGGGAACTCAAAGAGCGCAAATGTACAATCTTGCAAATATTGTTATCCACAGGCCTGAATCAAAGGGT
>JBBIVS010000271.1:0-5548 GCA_037439605.1 Draconibacterium sp.
AAATTAAACGGGACCCTGACCGAAAACAAGTCGTTGAAAGCCGGTACATTACAAGTTAAATCAGCTACTGCCATCAATACAGGCCCACCACTCTCTTTTGCAACTGTAAACCTTGTTGATGCAGGAACGGGAGAAATTTTTGCCTCAACCCAGACCGACGAAAACGGAAATTTTCAGTTTCCTGCTGTTCCTTACCGTGTTTTCTATTTCCTGGTAAATACAACACTGATACCGGCAAATCCTGTCGTCCTCGATTTTCAAAGCAATATTTTTGTAAAGGAAGTAATTGTGAATGGAGAAGTTGGCGCTGGCGGAATTTCGGCCACAGTTGCGGTTATACCAGAAAACACATGCAGCCCGGGCCAGCCAGGCTATAAAGTCTGGTTTCTCGATTATGACGGCGATGGATATGGAAACCCCGGATTTTGGGTTGGACAGTGTACTCAACCCGTTGGGTATGTTTTAAACAATCTCGATCCGGATGATAACAACAAGTTAATTATTCCCAAATCAGAAATGGTTTGCCTTAAAATAAAAGTCAGCAAGGGATGGAATATTTTTTCATCCAATGGTGTCCTGGCTACTCCCGATGTTAAGTATGTATTCCAACCTTTTATCGACCGGAATTCTCTGTCCAAAATTCAGGACGAATCAGGAAATTCGTTCGAAAACTGGGGAATATTTGGCGGCTGGATAAACAATATCAATAATATAGCGCCTACCGAAGGATACAAAATCAAGGCTATTGAGAACGATTCGATTGAAATTTGCGGCTTACCTGTTGCTTTCCCTTATCCAATACCTTTATCGAAAGGATGGAATATCATGGGATTTCCGCAAACAATCGCAATTAACGGGCTTGATGTAGTGCAGCAATTAATCGACAAGGGAACTTTAACCAAGGTACAGGACGAAAGCGGGAATTCGATTGAAGACTGGGGAATTTTCGGCGGCTGGCAAAACAACATCGGTAATTTTACCCCGGGTAAAGGATACAAAATAAAGGTAAAGTCAAGCGATACGTTATGGATTTACAGCAGTTATCCAAAATCGACAGCAATTAAACCTGATGAGATTGCGGCCACACATTTTAAACCTGCCTTCGAAGGAAACGGGCTCGACCACATGAACATCAACCTGGTAAACCTGCCTGTCCATATTTTCATGGCCGGCGACGAACTGGCGGTGTTCGACGGGGAGATTTGCGTGGGCGCCGTAAAGATTACACCAAACCACATCCTCAGCAGCTCCGTTTCAATACCGGCCTCTGCAAAAGACAACCAGGGGATGCCCGGGTTTACCGAAGGAAATCAGATTACTTTGAAGTACCTTGATTTTGGAAGAAATGAGGAAGTAACGCTGCAACCCGAATTTGTGAGCGGTACTTCCACATTCAAAAGAAATGAATCGACAGTGGTTAGCCTTGAGAAATTTATGGTTACCGGCAACGAAATGAATTCAACCCTCATTGAAAACGAAATCAGGTGTTACCCAAACCCGTTCAGCGAAATGGTAAACATCGAAATCAGCCTTGCAAACTATGCCAATGCCGAAATTGAAATTATGAACCAGTTGGGGCAACGGGTAAAAACCATTGCTTCAAAACAGATGCTGACCAATGGCGTTCACCGTTTTTCGTGGGATGGCAAAAATGCAAATTCGCAAACGGTTTCGCAGGGAATTTACCACGTAAGGATAATGATTGATGGAGAGATAGTGAACAGAAAAATTGCTTTCACAAGATAATATTCCTCAAATTCATCAATATACAACAAATCTAAAGCAGGGTTCCGTCCGGGATCCTGCTTTTTTTTGTTTAAAACACCATAGTCAGCACAACGTATTTAATGATAAGCCCGGCTGAACTGTAAATAATGAAATTTTTAAACCTGAATTTCACCATTCCGGCAGCAACTGAAATTACCGATGAGGAAAGCGGGAAGAGGTTAAAAATAAAAATGGTAAGGCTGCCATATTTCAGGATGTGCTTTTCGGCGTTAAGTATTCTTTTTTCGCCAACAAGGTTATTGACAATTGCAGTGCTCATCGAGAGGCCAATGTAATAGTCGATGATTTGCGCCGCAGTGGCTGTTGTAAGCGCAACAACTATCATTTCCCACTGGCTGAAAAAACTGAGGTAATAAATGTAGGCCAATTCAACTGGCATCAGCAAAAAAAAGAGATAACCTGAAAAATGAACCAACCCGAATGATGCGAGGCTCTGGCCGCGGCCTTCGTACAACTCCCTGCCAAATGTGGCTGAAACGATTAATATTGCCGTGCAGGATGTTAATAAAATCAATATTATCCTGGTCCTTCTCTGTGTCATTTTTTGATGCCTGAATAATTCTATTGATTTACGATTGTTCTTACGTTAAACGCAAAAAAACAACCGAAAAAAATGGTATTTTTTTTCGGTTAAAACCAAGAAAAATGGCAGTATAAAACCACCACACCTGATTGTTCTTTAAATTAAATATGCTGCAAAAAAGATTTATTTACTCCACAGTAACACTTTTCGCGAGGTTGCGGGGCTGATCGACATTGCAACCCCGCATAACAGCAATATGATATGCCAGCATTTGCAGCGGAATTACCGATAAATTATCGTCAACCAGCGCAATCGGGCCGTGTTTTATTTCGCCCGCTGCATATCCTTCGGAATGGATGTACGAAATTTCCTTTAGTTTCAAAGCTCCGTTTAGCGCTACAGGGAAAAGGTATCCGCACCTGAGGTAATACCAATAATTGCATCTTTTTACTTTTCGTCAATCAATATGATTTTATCATTTTGCGAAAGAATAAATCTTTCCCCGCTACCTTGCGATTTTTTTTACTACGCGGCCTGCTTGCCACCCCTTGGGCAGGTCTGCGATCACGGATACACCATGACAAATTTGCGCCAGGGAATAAAAAGATTCAAATTATTTCCAAATATCCGTATTCCTTAGATTCTGCAAATGCCCTTATTTCCGGGAGCATTTGTATTAGTATTTGTTCCACGAATTTCCGGCTTTGGTTCCCGGTACGTAGCAATATAACTTTTGGCGGGAAACTTTTTACCACCGAAATATCTAAAAAATCTTCATCGTTGGTTACAAAAACCATCTCATTTTTTCGAGCGTACTCCCATATTTCCGCATCGCTTGCAGGCACGTTCAATCCTGCGCTATCTACATGCAAACAACTTGCAAAATATTGTTGTAATACCTGTTCCGACCGCAAAGACAGGTTAGCGTCAAGCAGTAGCCGTATTTGCATAATCGACAGGAATTATTTTTATAAATGATTCCCTGTTGGCTGCATAGTTTAGTGCAGCAAGGATATGTTCCGACTTCAAAACCGGATAATCGTCTAGTATTTCGCTATACGACATACCTGAAGCCAACCATTGCAAAATATCGGTTACTGCAATGCGTGTTCCCTTAATAACTGGTTTACCAAAGCGGATGCCGGGTTGAATTGAAATATACGAAACCAGATTTTCCATTCTTCCGAATTTAATTACACACCAAAGCTACAACATTGTTCCCAAACAACAAAAAGCAAAAACGTCCCGTTTTTTTATGATTTAAGATTTTCTTTTAGTAAAAGAGAGGTTACTCCACAGTCACACTTTTCGCGAGGTTGCGGGGCTGATCAACATTACAGCCACGAAGCACAGCGATGTGATAAGCAAGCATTTGCAGCGGAATTACCGATAACAACGGGGCCACTGCCGGATGCGAACCGGGTATCTCAATAATGTCGTTTACCATTTCCTTTAAATTGATATCGCCTTCGGTGACAATGGCTATCACATTTCCTTTCCGCGCTTTTACCTCCTGAATGTTGCTCACAATTTTTTCGTAATAGTCGTCCTGCGGGGCAACAACAATTACCGGCATGTTATCGTCAACCAAAGCAATCGGGCCGTGTTTCATTTCGCCGGCTGCATATCCTTCGGCATGGATGTACGAAATTTCCTTTAGTTTCAAAGCTCCTTCCAACGCAACGGGGAAAAGATAACCGCGCCCCAGGTAAAGTGCATTGATGGCATCCTTGTATTTTTCGGCAATCGCCTTAATTTTTTCATTATTCTGAAGAATCAGGCGGCCTTTTTCGGGAATTTGCGCCAGTTCCTTTACCAACATCTGGTATTCGTCGTTTTCAATGGTGTTCCTGAGTTTGGCCAGTTTCAGAGCGAACATGGTCAGCACGGTTACCTGTGCAGTAAACGCTTTTGTTGAAGCCACACCAATTTCAATACCTGCATGGGTGTACACACCTGCCTCGGTTTCGCGCGATAAAGTCGAACCAACTACATTGCAAATGCCGAGCACCGTCGCGCCTTTTTCTTTGGCCAGATGAAGCGCGGCAAGTGTATCGGCGGTTTCTCCGCTCTGACTGATTAAAATCACCACATCGTTTTTGCCAATCACAGGCTTGCGATACCTGAACTCCGATGCATATTCAACCTCAACCGGAATCTGTGCAAACTCCTCGATGATGTATTCGCCGATTAAAGCCGCGTGCCACGATGTGCCGCAACCAATAATGACAATCCTTTCAGCTTTTTCAATTTTAGGAAAAATGTTGATTAATCCACCCAGTACTATCTCCGAATGATCATGCCGAAGCCTGCCCCGAAAAGTTTCCTCAATGGTTTTGGGTTGTTCAAAAATTTCCTTCAACATGAAATGTTCGAAATCACCTTTTTCGAGTTCGCCAATTTCAAGATCGAGATTGCTGATTTTGAGTGAAACCGGGGTATTCTGTACATTCTTCAACGTGAAACTGTCCTTTTTTATCACAGCAATATCTTCGTCATTCAGATAAACCACCTGGTTTGTAAACTCGGCCATGGGCGCTGCATCGCTGGCAATAAAATACTCGCCCCTGCCAAGCCCCACCACAAGCGGGCTACCTTTACGCGCCACCACAATTTTATCTTTTTCAACACTGCACAAAACAGCAATTCCATATGCGCCCACAACTTTTGTTAATGCCAGTTGAACCGCCATTTCGGCATTGATTTCATCGCTTTGATTGTAAAAAAATTCAATCAGGTTGGCAAGTACCTCGGTGTCGGTTTCACTTTGAAAGTTGTATCCATGCTGAATGAGGTCTTCTTTCAGCTTTGCATAATTCTCAATAATTCCGTTATGAACAATTGTAAAGGTGCCATTCATTGAATTGTGCGGATGCGCATTTACATCGTTTGGCTCGCCATGGGTTGCCCAGCGTGTGTGGCCAATTCCGACAGAACCACCGTGATGACGGCTTTCTGCAAAATTTTCCAGTTCAACCACTTTACCCTTCTTTTTGTAAACCTCAAGGCTTCCGTTGAGCAAAGCCACTCCCGCCGAGTCGTAACCCCGGTATTCAAGCCATTTTAAACCTTTTATTATTATTGGAAAAGCTTCCTTTTTACCGATGTATCCAATTATTCCGCACATATTCAGTTTCGTGTTTAATGTTTATAGTTTCGGGTCCTGAGTTCAAAGTTCAGATTATAAAGACCAATGACCAGTGACCGTCAAATATCCAATAACGAATGTTCAATAAC
>JBBIVS010000272.1:0-5544 GCA_037439605.1 Draconibacterium sp.
TGGTGGCGGGCGATGTTGAGTATTTGCCCCAGGAAAGCGAGGTAGCGTTCTTTCCCGGCATCTTCGCCTGTAAGTTGCAGAATGGAGGGATGGATGGTATAATTGGCGTCGGCGCTTTCGCGGGCGCTCTCGTTTTCGTCGGTGTTTTTGTAAGGTGGGTTCAGCAAAAACGCAAATGGTTTGTCGAGCGACAGGTTTTTCAGTTTCAGTTCTTTCTCTAGTTCGGCAACATAATGGCTTAAATTGTGCCCGAGATTTATATCAAGGTGTTTGGAATAATGGTAAACCCGGTTTCGATGTGGTACGGGTCGATGCGCATACGGCGCTCGATAATGCGGAGCAGGTCGGGTTGCAGTTCGGAGATGATTTTGTGTTTCTGTTTTCCGTGCCAGCTCGAAATGAGGTTGCCCGAACCGCCCGCCGGGTCGAAGAAAATATAGAGGTCGTTTACCTGTTCGCCCAGAATTCGTTTGGCAAACCACAGCGCGAAACGGCTCAGGTTGGCGTCGGTAAAAAATATGCCGTGTTGTTTTACATACTCGCCATCACCTCGTCGAACCGGCTGAAATAGTAATCAACCGTCAAACCCGAACCTTCGTTGGTAAAAATGTAGCGGTTTTCAACGAACCGTTTAAAGGCTTTCAGTTGCGCGGGTTTTATGGCAACAGGGTCGCTGAGTTTACGACCCTGGAACCCTACCAGTTGAACTTCGCCGGTGTATTCGTTTACCGCGATTGTTGAATGAATATCCCAGTAGGCAATCATGGTATAAAATGCATGAACGGCTTCGATGGGGTGGTCGAAAAACTCTTTCAGCAATTCGATTTCGCCAATAAAATTATGCGTGTCGATTTGCATCCGTCCGGCTTTGCTGTTGCGGAGAATGGATGCGATTTCGTGCCAGAAAAACTCGATTCCAAACCGTGGGTTTCCACCAAAATCGAAACTAATCGCTTCGTTTTTCTGATGGATTTTGTCGAACCGTTTGGGGTCGATAAAATAAAGGGCGGTTTCTTCAATCTCTTTTTTTACGGGTTGAGGTGTTTTGGATGCGTTTTCTTTTCCAACAAGATTGGGTGCTTTGTAGGCTGCGGCTGTGTGAGCCATTAGAAAAGCATGTTCGGGAATCTGGTTCACGCGCCAGATGCCCACAAATTTATGGGCAATCACAAGAATCAACTGGTAAGCCAGTCCAAACCGTTTCTGGTAATGCAAAGCCTGGTAAAAACCGGGCAGCCAGTCAGAGAAATCGGATTTTGTTTCGAGGATAAAAACACCTTCAACATAACCATCAGCGCCTTGCGCATCGGTTTCAACCTTAAATTTTTCGTCGTAAAGGTTTCTGAAAAACGGGTAAAGCAGGGGTTGTTTTGCTTTTTCGCTGCTGGTGCTGGTGAGGTACTGGGTCAGCAGCTTCATTTCCTCGTGAAGTGATTTGGATTTGGCCATCGTGTAAATTGGTATCAGTAAATTGGTGAGGGTTAAAAATAGGAATAATTAAGGAATAAAATGAAAGTTGACTGGAAAGAGAGCATTTAACCTTCTGCTTATCCTGATCATCGCCGGGGAAAAAGCTGTCTTTCATCCACAATGTTGTATAATATGATTCAGAAAATAAAATGGGTGCAAAACCAGGCATTTATCTAATCCGGGGAAAATATGAAATTTACAATCTATTTTCGGGAGAAAACAGGTTCAGTCAACTGGATTTTCCTCGGCAAATACCGGCTGGCTGCGGTTTCCATTTGTGATTGAGTAACCAGCCTACTGTGAGTCGCCTAATCATTAATGTGCAATCACAGCCATGGAGTAATAAAAAAACATAATATAATTCGGTTTAAATCGAATTATATTATATTTTTACTCGGATTAAATCGAATAAATGTATAGTTTTTATGATTCAAAGGCATTTAAAACAGATAATAGAAAAATACCTGTTCCAAAAAAAGACAATCATTCTTTATGGAGCACGTCAAACAGGAAAAACAACCTTAATGGAACAAATATTGGAACCTTACAGGGAAGAAACGCTTTTTCTGAACGGAGACGATGCAGACACACGGGAAATGTTTACAGACCTGAACGCAACCCGATTGGTTCCGGTAATAGGTAATTCAAAGATTGTTTTGCTCGATGAAGCCCAGCGAATTCCTGAAACAGGTCTGGTATTAAAAATAATCCACGATAATTTTAAATCGGTTCAGCTTATTGCCACCGGTTCTTCTTCGTTCGACCTTGCCAATAAGATTAATGAACCGCTAACCGGACGAAAATTTGAATTTACACTTTATCCGGTATCGTTTAGTGAAATGGTTGACCATCATGGTTTTCTTAATGAAAAAAGGTTACTGGAACACCGGTTGGTTTATGGATACTATCCTGACATTGCAGCAAATTTAGGCAACGAAAAAAAACTACTGAAGTCACTCGCAGCAAGTTTCCTTTACAAAGATTTATTGACATTGGAAACCATTAAAAAGCCTGTTTTGCTGGAAAAAATTTTAGCGGCGCTTGCATTGCAAATCGGAAGCGAGGTATCGTACAATGAATTGGCACAATTGCTTAATTCAGACAAGGAAACCATAGAAAAATACATTGATTTGCTGGAAAAAACCGGAGTCATTTTCAGGTTGAATGCTCTGAGTCGGAATGTAAGAAATGAAATCAAAAATGGGCGTAAAATATATTTTTATGATAATGGAATACGCAATGCCATAATAGGAAATTTTTCATCATTGGCAGTGAGAACTGACAAAGGCGCATTATGGGAAAATTTTCTTGTCAGCGAACGGATTAAATTCATTGGTAATAATGAAACAGAAGTAAAATCATGGTTTTGGAGGACTACCCAGCGACAGGAAATCGATTACATTGAAGAATGGAATAATAAACTACTTGCATTTGAATTCAAATGGAATCCACAGAAAAAGGCAAGCTTATCCAAAACTTTTTCCAATTCATATCCAAATCATGAGTTTAAAATCATAAATCCGGAAAATTTCCATGAGTTTGTAATGAAATTTTAAGAGTAGCTGGCTTTGTAAATCAACTTAGTCTGTCCTTCAGACGCAGGTGGATGACCCTGCTGGCGCGGTTTTGTAAACCGTGTTTTGCTTTGTAAAAGCAAAGGAATAAAACATTAAGTGCAGTGCGAAGCAATAGGGAACCGCTCGCAAAAAGGTAGAAGGTTGTTGCCCTCGAATTTCAATTACAATTTTCTCATTTTTAAAAATATTAATGTTCTTGCTAACTTTTAACTCATTGAAACGAATTTTCCTTCCTCACTGCCCAACTTCAGCGCGTGGGATTAGTTGTTTTAATCTGATAGCCGCAGGGGTGCAATACCTTGCCGAAAAATTTCATAAGTTCCGATTCAAGTTCTTTTTCGATACGAAAAACACGGTTAAAGGGGAGTTTGGGCAAATTAAATTCCAAGCGAAGCAAGCGAAATAACATTTATCCCGTCAGCCCGGGTGTAGCTTATTCCAGTACCTGTGATAATATTCAAAGATTGAGGCGCCTTTGTTTTTGTTGTATCAATTACAGCGGCAAATTTAGTTAGATTAGCAGCGGCGACATCAATTTGCCCCGTTCCGAGTTTGATTTCAAAGGCAGCATATTCGCCTGAATATTTTTGCACGATTGCATCTACTTCGAGACCTGAAGAATCGCGGTAATGATAAACTTTTGCGTCATTTGCCTGCGCATAAACGCGAAGCTCGTGTGTGGCAAGTGACTCAAAAAGAAAGCCAGTGAATTTCAGGTCGGAAAGTAATGATTTTTTATTTGCGCCAAGTGCGGCTACGGCAAGCGAAACATCTGTAAAATGACGCTTGGGAGCTTTTCTGAGCAGGGCAGAAGAACGTAAATGTGTATTCCAGGCAGGCTGATTCTCAACAATCATCAAACGTTCGAGCGCATCGAGATAATCGTAGATCGTCGGGCGTGAAACGGTGACACTGTCTTTTTCAAAAATATCTGTTTCTATCGAAACAGTTTCAACGGTTGTGGAGGTATTTCTTGCCAGCGACCGAAGCAAATTATGTACTTTGGCAGGGTCGCGTTTCACATATGAAACACGGCTCATATCTGCTTCGGCAAGCAATTCAATATATGCACGGTTGATGTCAGTAGTCTGTGTTACACTTTTATTTATCAAACCGGGGAAACCACCGGTTATAATTTTCTCAATAATAAATTCCAAATCAGTTGGTTCATCATAAATTTCAACCCTGCCACCTTCCAAAAGAGTTTTCAAACTGATTTTTCCTGACGAATGTCCTAATTCCTGCCAACTCATCGTGCGCATATCGAGTGTGGTAAACCTACCTGCACCGGAGTGTTTCTTTGCCGTTTCATCGGGATTTGCCGAGCCGGTAAGAATGAATTGTGCAGGTAAAGCACGTTTGTCAACCTCGTGGCGGATAATGTTCCAGAGTTTGGGCTGTTCCTGCCATTCGTCTATCAGGCGCGGCGCGCTACCAAGTAAAAGGCGGTTCGGTGAAGTGTCCATCAGCAGGGGTACTTGCGGGTCGGTATCAACTTCCAAAATACTTTTTGCAAATTGCTTTGCAGATTCTGTTTTTCCGCATGCTTTGGCGCCACGAATCAGCACAGCTCCTGTCGCCTGTAGTTTGCGTTGAAGTTCAGTGTCAGTTATTCGATTTATGTATGCCATAATTATTTAGTAATTAAGAGGTAAAATCAATTTTATCGCAAATATACAAAAATATTTTACAAATTGTCAGTATATTAATTTACAAATTATTACATATATATTTGACATATTATTGATTATTTGTTTTACAAATTAGTAAACCTGTAAATGAAAAATGCCCAATGTTTTAAGAAAATTTTTTCAGCATAAACCACTAATTTATCAAATGGGCAGAAATCACCCTGCTGGCGTGGCTCTGCGACCCGTTTCTTACTTTGCAAAAGCAAAAGAAGAAACATTATGACTATATGAAGCAATAGGGAACCGCTCGCAAAAAGGTAGAAGGTTGTTGCCCTCGAATTTCAATTACAATTTTCTCATTTTTAAAAATATTAATGTTCTTGCTAACTTTTAACTCATTGAAACGAATTTTCCTTCCTCACTGCCCAACTTCAGCGCCGTGGGATTCATTGTATTGCAGTTTGCAACTCAGCTATATGTTAAGTGAGTATGGGTAATTTTGAAAGAGTCATGCTGACATCAGAATAAGGTTTTCAATGAATAACCTCAAACAGGAGAATGGACTGACTAATAAATAAACAAACATTTCTGGCTGTATGGACGAAGAAAATTATTGAGGTGATTTAGCCCAACCAAATTTAACATTCGATATGGTTGATCATCTTTTCGTAATAGTTCATCAGTAAAAATCAGCATGATACGTATTCAGTTTATTCTATTTATGCCAAATAAAAACTGCACATCTGTAAATTTCAATAATTGCATGATTACTATTGTTCACAACATTTCCTGTTTGATAAATCGAAAAATAAAGATATCAGCTATTATTTTTTTATTTATCTCATTGATCACAATTTCCTGCAGCA
>JBBIVS010000273.1:0-5537 GCA_037439605.1 Draconibacterium sp.
GGGCCTTCGTACACCTTGCTCACAAAAGTACCGCTAATTGTGGTGTTTTTTGTGCCGGGAATTTCCTTGTCAACAGCAAGATATATATCCATATTCCATTTTGAGGTGTGATCCGACAAACCCATTCCATCGCATATTTCAGCATTGGCCGCCCTGACTTTTTTGTCGAGTTTACGCATTACTCCCCCGAAATTTACGGGCATGTAAAAGATGGTAAAAACTTTGTCTTTAATAAATTTTTTGTCTTTCCATTCAAAAACTTTCCCGTCCCATGGAATTGGATCGAATTCGGGGCAACAAATGTCTTTTTCGTTGGATTTCTGAGTCATGATGTTAGTTTTTTTATTGGTTTTTTAGCTTTTCCTAAGTTTGGAAAAGCATATCAAATTTAGAAATAATACTGATTTTAAGCAATTTGAAACATCTGTAATTTTTTATTTAGACATTTTCTAAATAATCAAAATATATTCGTACATTTCAGTCTTTATTTCTCTCTAAAATTTATAATTATGAAACAATTTACGGCTTCCAATTTTAAAGGTGATTGTACAATTCACAATGATTTTGAATCAACCCTGGACAAGATAAATGAAGTTGCAAAGAAGTACAATATTACAGTGCATGTAATTTCATCGTACAGGGCTTATGCAAATGTACAGGGCGCCATAGTTAAACCTGCCACCCATAGTAATCACATGGTTGGACATGCCATTGATTGCAATTTAATGCACCAGGGCAAATTATATAACTCAGCGTTGATGCAAACAGATAAGGGAATTATCCGGCAGTTTATTAACGAACTGAAAGCTCAGGGTATTCGTTGGGGTGGTGATTTTGGCAAGCCCGATCCGGTTCAATTTGATGATGGCCTGAATGTGAATAACATGACTGCATGGATGACGAAATACAACGAAATAAGGGGTATTGAAACCGAGAATCTGGCATAATACATATTCCGGATTGTCAGGGATTGGTGATTATAAATCACGTAACAATATAATTTATCGCGCGTAAGGAACATCGGATAATAAAAAAGTGGTTAAACAATAAATACAATAAAAAATGACAACAACCAAAGAAACCAGAATTAAAGCTATTCAGGCATTTCTCAAAGTACCTCAAACAGGGATTTTCGATTTAACGACATGCAAGGCTTATGAAGCGCTCAAAAAGTTAAATGTTATTTCTTCAGATTTAACTGTTCATAAAAAGGAAATTCAAAAATCACTTGGATTTAGAGGCAAAGATGTTGACGGCGACGTTGGCTCTATAACGCTTGGGCGGATTGAAAAAGAATTAA
The DNA here is from genome assembly GCA_037439605.1 of Draconibacterium sp. Classification (GTDB taxonomy): domain Bacteria; phylum Bacteroidota; class Bacteroidia; order Bacteroidales; family Prolixibacteraceae; genus Draconibacterium. The sequence goes on from JBBIVS010000273.1 coordinate 1,301, forward strand.
AGATCAGCACTCCGGAAACACCAATTAATCCACCCATTGCAAAACTGAAAACATTAATCATTGGGGCCGGACATGGAGGTACCGATTCGGGCGCCGTGGGAAGCGGATTTATTGAACGTGATTTGGCAATTGAATTCAGAAATTTATTGGTTTCCGAATTGCAAAAATTGTCAGTACCATGCATTACTGATCCCGATTCAAACAAGTTATCTGATTCATTGGTGTATTTTAAAAACTATTTCAAACCTGATTCCATAAATGTCGATATTCACTGGAATGCAGGTCCTCCTGCAGCCACCGGAACAGAAGTGCTGATAAATACGCAGGCCACTGTTTTCGAGAAACAATTGGGAGGGAAAATAGCGGACACAATATCAACAATGTTGAACATCAAAAACAGGGGATTGAAAACAGAACTTGATAGCGCACGGGGTTCATTGGGCTGGATGAAACAACCGGGCAGAAACTACATAATTGAAATGTGTTTTATATCGAACCAAACAGATATGGCCAAATACCAGGTGAAAAAGCAGGAACTGGCAAAAGCAATTGCCATCATACTTTCGGATGCTGTAAGACAATAATTTTAACTGCGCAACACATTACTCTGGCTTTTTTTGTTTATCCAAGGTAATACAATAAAACCAGCTGTAACCAGGTAGATTAACCCGGCAAGAAAAAATGCACTTTTAAGGTTGACATTGTCGGTAATCCATCCTAAAAATGGACCGATTACTGCAAAAATGATTCGTATGATAAAATCGCGGACTGACAGAATGGTTGCCCTGATATCACTTTGCGTATATTGGTTCATGTAGTTTTTCAGAATTGGTGAAGCAATACCACGGATAAGGTAAAAAAGAAACAAAAAGACCATTCCCCATATCGAAATAACAATTCCTGACAGGAAATAACTGGCCGAAATCAGCAGAATGATGGCAATTAACGAAGTGGTTTTACCAAAAAACACTTCAACACGATGTGCAAAAACTGAAGAAACGCCAACTATTAAATTCAGCGCAGTCCAGAAAATCCCGTACATTTCAACCGGCAGTCCAATTGCCAGAAAGTAAGGTTGAACAAGCCATGCAAAAGTCAGGGTTGCTGTTCCGGTTATTGACGAAAGCAGGATTGAAATACGTAAATTATGGTTGGTTGTCAACGTATATTTCAAATTCTGCATCATTTTCTTTATGGAATGAATGTGTTCGATGGAATGAATTTTCGGTTCAACCAATGTAAAAGCTGCCGGTACTGCAATTGCAGCCACTGCAAACTGAAAGTAAAATGGAGTTCTCAAACTGATGGCAGCAAGTAGTCCACCTGTAACACCCGCAATTGCTTCAGCAAAATTTCCAGCCGAAGTTATCCTGCCTTCGTGTTTTATGTATTCATCTGTTTTATCTGAAGCTTTTAAACCATCGAAAAGCATTGCCGAATCGGCCCCTGATACAAAGGCATGTCCAACTCCCAAAACAATTTCGGCAGCCATAAAAGCCCAGAAACCAAAAGAAAAACTGTAAATCAGAAATCCCGATGCACCCAATAAACTTCCATAAAACAATGTTTTTTTGCGCCCCCAAACATCAGCCATCCATCCCGAAGGAACTTCCATGGCTACAATTGCTACAGAATAAATGGCTTTTAAAGTAAAGATTTCCTGCATGTTCATGCCGTTGTCCTGATAAAACAGGACCACAATGGGCATAACAATATTAAACCATTTCGAGATTTTAATGAGGTACAGCCTTGGTATGTTTTTCTTAAAATTTCCCATTTTTACCGACACAAAAATAATAATCAGGTTTTACCGGAAGTTTTGTCAGAAACTAATGATTCAAATATTGTTGATTTAAATGATAAAATTACAAAACATTAACTGCCAGTTTTCTTTTAAATTGAAAGCAGAATTTTATTTTTGTCATTTTTCAAGACATTAAACGTTAAAATATGAATTTATTTATTCCAAAAAATTACAAATCGGTTTTGGATGTTTATCAAACCGAACAGGCTATCAAACAGATAAAAGATTTTTTCCAGCTCAATTTGTCATCTGAGTTGCGGTTGAGGCGGGTTACAGCTCCGCTGTTTGTTAAAAAAGGAACCGGAGTTAACGACGATTTAAATGGCATCGAACGCCCTGTTTCATTCCCAATGAAAGATTTAGGCGACAGTGTTGCCGAAATTGTGCAATCGCTTGCCAAATGGAAAAGAATGGCTCTGGCCGATTTAAAGATAAAAGAAGGATTTGGCATTTACACTGACATGAACGCGATTCGTCCGGAAGAGGAACTTACAAATATGCATTCGTTATATGTTGACCAGTGGGACTGGGAGCGGGTAATTACCAACGAAGACCGTAATCTCGATTTTCTGAAATATGTTGTCCGTAAAATATATGCAGCTCTTGTGCGTACCGAGTTTCATGTTTCGGAGAACTACCTTGAAATTGTTCCCGAACTGCCAGAGGAAATTACATTTATCCATGCTGAAGAACTGGCAGCAAAATATCCCGAATTAACTCCGTTTGAACGTGAAAATGAAGCCGTTAAAAAATACGGGGCCATTTTTGTCATTGGCATTGGTGGTAAAATGCTTAATGGTGAAATTCACGATGGCCGTGCTCCAGACTACGACGACTGGAGTACACCAACAGTGAATGGATTCAAAGGACTAAACGGTGACATTATTCTTTGGAATAACGTGTTAAAACGTTCATTCGAAGTATCATCCATGGGAATCAGGGTTGATAAACAGGCGCTGATGCACCAGTTAAAAATCCGTGGTATGGAAGAACGTAAAAACCTGATGTGGCACCAAATGCTGCTGAACGATGAACTTCCGCTTACTGTTGGCGGTGGAATAGGGCAGTCGCGCCTTTGTATGTATTTCCTGAGAAAAGCACACATCGGAGAAATACAGTCGAGCATCTGGCCCGATGAGATGATACAAAAATGCAAGGTAAACGGGATACACCTCCTGTAGGAAATGCCGAATGTTAATGATAAATTAAAAATGATAAAAATAAACAGTTAATTCATGATCTTGTCGAAAATTATCAGGTTTGAACTTTGTGATTTATTTGAAATTTGCAATTTGTTTTTTGGGATTTGAATTCTATCTTTGCACCGCAAAAAATAAGGATGCCCCGGTAGCTCAGTTGGATAGAGCAACTGCCTTCTAAGCAGTAGGTCATGGGTTCGAATCCCGTCCGGGGTACAAGCAAAAAAGCTGGTTTTCCGGCTTTTTGTGTTTATAGCAAATGTTAATTTTGGCATCAACATAATTGCATCGTAATTCTTAATACCCAAAAACTTACAATGGCCTTATTTAGAATAATTCCACTTGTTTTCTATTTTCTGATGGTTTAAATTTATACGAAATTTGTTGGAAAAACATGGGGGTTCAGTAAAGCAAACCAACCAATTCAGAAGGCACTCCATTAAATCAGTTTTTTAAAAGTCAGACAAAAAGCAGTTCTGAAGAGAGAATGTTTTATGAAGATGAATTGAACTGCGCAAAATATTACCGTTTTGCTATTTGAAATATTGAGAATAAATCAAAAAAGAGTTTTTTCCCGAAAAGTAAAAAAACCAAATATTTTTTATAACTGAAAATCAAAAGTCTAACCTAAAAATGACCATCATGAAATTTACATCACTATTAATTGCAATCATTTTCTTTACAGTAATGCTTCAAGCTCAGGTTAGTAAAAATCTGGTAGCGACTGCCGGAGGTTTAAAAAACGCACTGACAACTGCAGAGTTAAACACCATTACTAACCTGACTTTAACCGGCGCCATAGATGCCCGTGATTTTAAAACCATGCGAGATAATATGCCTTTGTTGGCTGAAATTGATTTAAGCGGGGTAACCATTTCAGAATACAATGGTACCGGGGGAACTACCTGGACAAATTATTACCCGGCAAACACAATTCCTGAATATGCTTTTTTAAATTTAGCCTGGCAGGGTAAAAACAGCCTTACCTCTATTGTTTTCCCAGCCGCTACTAATGAAATAGGGCGATTTGCTTTTCGAAATTGCAATGGTTTGATAAGTATTTCCATTCCATCATCAGTGAAAACAATCGGAAATTATGCTTTTTCCGATTGTCAGGGCATGGTTTCAATTTCAATTCCTTCCTCGGTAACCGCCATAGGAATTGGAGTTTTTAGTTATTGCACCGCTTTAATCAATGTTGAATCAGGTAACCCAAATTATTCAAGTATTGACG
>JBBIVS010000274.1:0-2286 GCA_037439605.1 Draconibacterium sp.
AACAAACGATGCAACCATTAAGGGAAAACTTCAATATCCATATCATTTTAAATACGAGGGAAATCCCCTGAGCCGGATGCATGGCGCCGCCGATCCCGACGCAAATGTTTGGGACGATGAAGTTTGGGTATATTGCAGTCAGGACAGTAATTTGGATTCCACAAAACACAAACACCATTACGATGCCATGGATGGCTACCACGTTTTTTCAACTAAAGATATGGTGAACTGGACCGATCATGGCGAGATTTTCAATTCAGGCGATGTTCCCTGGGCCCGGGAAAAAGGTGGCTTTTTGTGGGCTCCCGGTTCGGCACATGTAAATGGGAAATATTATTTGTATTATCCCATTAAAGATAAAGCAGGAAAGTGGTGTGTTGGTGTTGCAGTTGGAGATACACCTGCAGGCCCTTTCAAAGACAGCGGCCGCCCGATTGAAGGTTTGGGTGGAATTGATCCTAAAGTTTTTACTGATGATGACGGCCAGTCATACATTTATTGTAATCCGGGGGTTGTGGCCAAACTAAAGCCAAATATGATTGAGTTGGCGGAAACGGCCAGAAAAATTGTTTATGCCCCGAAAGAGATTATGGAAAATGACACGTTAAAATACCTTGAAGGACCATACATGCATAAGAAAGACGGAGTTTATTACTTTTCATATACCAACTGGAAAAACAAAACTTATCAGGGTTTTTACGCAACCGCGAACAATCCTTACGGCCCGTTTGAATGGAAAGGCCCCATGGCACCCAGACCTACCGGTGCACAGGATCATCATTCCATCATTGAATTTAAAGGCCAGTGGTATTATTTTTACCACATTGCCATTCCGGATTTACCAAAGTTCAAGGAATCGCAGGGCAGAATTGCCTGCTTCGATAAGCTTTTTTACAACCCTGATGGAACCATACAAATGGTAACACATTCCCGGTAAATTGCAGAATAATATGAGAAAGAAGACAGGTGTATTGTTGGTTTTTACAATACTGGCATTGAGTATGAATGCTCAGGTTAACAATAAATTAATTCAGAAACAATTGTGTGCTGTAACCATTTCAGATACTGTAAATTATCCTTTTCATTTTGAATATGATGGTAATCCTTTAGTCCGGAATCACGGGGCAGCCGATCCCGATGTACATGTATGGAATGATACAGTATGGATGTATTGCTCACAGGATCACCAGGTGGTGAACGGGGATACTTATGCCACCATGGATGGTTACCATGTTTTTTCCTCGGCAGATATGGTTAACTGGACCGATCATGGTGAAATACTGCACTCACGTGATGTGAGCTGGGGGGTTAGTGGATTTATGTGGGCCCCTGGTGCTGCCCGCAAAAAAGATATAAATGGAAAATATAAATACTACCTGTATTATCCGCATAAAGATAAAACGGATAACTGGAAGATAGGAGTTGCCACAAGCGATAAACCGCAGGGGCCTTTTACAGATATTGGCAATTATATGGCAGGGACCAGCGGCACTGATCCGGCTTGTTTTATCGATGACGATGGCCAGGCATATCTTTATTTTGACGGTGCAAAGGTAGCCAGACTAAAACCAAACATGACAGAACTGGCTGAATCTGCACGTTCAATAAATTATGCACCGCAAGATGTTTTGGATGACGATTTACGGAGATTTCATGAAGGATCTTTTATGCACAAAAAGGATGGCAAATATTACTTTTCATATACCAACTTCAAACACGACAAATACGGAGGTTGGTATGCTATGGGTGATTCTCCTTACGGACCGTTTGAATGGAAAGGACCAATGGCGCCTTCGCCAAGGGGAGCACAGGATCATCATTCGATAATTGAATTTAAAGGACAGTGGTATTATTTCTATCATATTGCAGTTTCCGGCATTCCGGTAAACAAAGAAGGACAAGGAAGAATTTCATGTTACGACAGGTTGTATTACAATAAGGACGGCACAATCCAGATGGTGGTTCATACTTATGGGCCGACAAAAATTCTTAAAACGAATGCACCAAATGGTTCTGTATTGCTCAGTCCGCCCGGAGGCGCCTACGCTCCCGGAACAAAAGTGACAGTAAAAGCAGCAGGCGATCTTGGTTACGCTTTCAGTGCCTGGGGTGGCGACCTTTCCGGTACTGAAAATCCTGCAACGATTGTTATGGATGCCGATAAAAGTATTTCAGCAGAATTTGTAACCACACCCACTTATTCATTGCTGGTAAACACCCAAAACGGGAAAGTAACACTTCATCCACCTGGTGGAATATATAACGCCGGCACTGTTGTTAAACTAA
>JBBIVS010000274.1:2296-5534 GCA_037439605.1 Draconibacterium sp.
TTGGCTATAAATTTACCGGGTGGAGTGGCGATATTTCAGATACCAAAAACCCGGTCTCGCTGGTGATGAATTCAAACAAGAATATTACCGCAAATTTTGAGTATTCAGGAAATGAAAAAATCGTTTTTGCAACCAACTGTGGAGGAGAAGCATACAGGTCTGACGACGGTATTTATTATACCGCCGATTCAAAATATGCTGGTGGTGGAAAATATTCCGGCGGTTCAGCTATTTCGGGCACCATTGATGATGTTTTGTACATAAAAGAACGCTTTGGGAGTACTTTCAGTTACAAAATTCCACTACCCAGTAAAGAATACAAAGTAACCCTGATGTTTGCTGAAATTTTTCATGATTCTGCCGGCAAACGCATTTTTGATGTCTTTATTGAAGGGGTTAAAGTTTCGGGAAATCTTGATATCTGGTCGAAAGTGGGTAAGAATGCTGCTTATACTGAAACGCACACAGTAAAAATAAATGACGGGGAACTAAACATCTCCTTTACCACTTTAAAGGATAATGCCAAGATTTCTGCTATAAAAGTGACTGAAGCCGTTACGACAACCGGGATGAATGATAGACCATCAACCTCGCCAAAGTATAGCGAAATCGGTCAGAACTATCCAAATCCGTTTCAAACCGGAACTACCATACCTTATCGATTGTTTAAGGCATCGCATGTTCGGTTAACCATTCTCAATTACCTTGGACAACAGGTGGTCACGCTGGTAAACGAATTTCAGCCTGAAGGGAAATATTCAACCTACTGGAACGCAAAAAACAACGAAGGACGACAATTGGGTAGCGGAATTTACCTGTACCGGCTGGAAACGCACCACAATGAAATTAGCAATGGAAAGCTGTTGATAGACAATTAAATCAGTTCTTCAGATTAAGTCTGCGTATTAATTTGTACTGATATATAAATCAACCAGTAAAACGAAACTGAAGATGCTAAAAATAAAACTTTCCCTTAACTCATCATTACAAAACTGCTGCCTTCTTTAAATTCAATGCAATAGGGAAATTACGACCCTTGTTTCCATCATATTGTTACCGGGATTTATGCTGTTATTCAGGGAAGATAGACAAAAAGACAGTTATTCAGAAAATTTATTAACGAAGTATTTCAACTGATTATTTTGCTCACAGAATAATATTGAGATGAAATGTCCCAAAATGAGTTTGATTATTTTTTTAAATTGCAAGATAAAATACTGAATATCTATAATTTATATAAAATGGCATATTACTTGACCTGATGCTTGTGCGCTTTTTATTGAAAAACATCATGAATACAGAATATGCTTAAATTTTTTAGTTAAAATTAGTTTAGATTTTTGAAAGGTTATTTTTGTAGTTTAAAATACAAGCTGTTAATGCCGGGAGCATTTAAACTGTACAACTAATTTTATTCCTTTTACAAAAATTTAAAATCAAAAGTTAAAATTGTATAAGTGTATTATGTTGGCGACAATGTTTAACTGGTAAAAAAGATTGAAATACATTAAAAAACAAGTAATATGAAAAAAATTCTATTCCGTTCAAAATTTGTATCGCTGTTGACAGCGATAATTATTCTGTTGTTTTGCGATTTTAACTTAAATGCTCAGCAAAATAATAAAAATGCTTCCGACAAGTTGAGAAATTCCTTGATTGAAAATCAATTGAAAGAAATTGATGGTATCATAAAAAAGAAAGTATTGTCACAGATTGATCAATCAATTTCAGAACTCCGACAGGTAAATGCTGGTAAAGCAAAACTGAAAAGTGCTTTGGGATTAAGCGCAGTAAGCGAAAGCGATTCTTTGATTTTAGTTCAATTGTATAATACAACAGATGGGCCTAACTGGACAAACAAATCAAACTGGCTGTCAAATCAGCCCATAATAACCTGGTATGGAGTTACTGTTGCTGGCGATAATATAACTGAAATCAAATTAAAGAAAAATAATCTGAAGGGTACTATTACTGCCGAACTCGGACAATTAACATCTTTGCAGTTTTTATCATTGGATACAAATAAACTATCGGGAAACATTCCTTCACAGCTGGCCAATCTGACAAATCTTGACTATTTATATTTAAGCGGGAACCAGTTAACAGGCACAATTCCCGCAGAATTGGGAAACCTGAACAATCTCCTGCTTTTATATATTGCCGGAAATCAGTTATCAGGAAGTATCCCTGTTAATCTGGAAAATCTTACATCCCTTCGTTGGCTTGATTTTGCGGATAATAAACTGACCGGCAACATTCCCGGGGAATTGGGACAATTAAAGTCATTAGAATATCTGGATTTCACCAATAATCAATTATCAGGTTCAATACCCGTTGAATTGTCTGGGTTGAATGCTCTAAGATGGATGGCTGTAAGTAATAATCAATTGTCAGGAACAATTCCGGTTGAACTGGGTGGATTGGCTAAACTTGAAATGTTATATTTAAATGGAAATCAGTTAACAGGCGATATTCCTGCTGTGTTAAGCAACATTTCTAAAATGAAATGGCTGAATTTGGGCCAAAACCAATTAACAGGTTCTATACCTGCCGGGTACAGTAACTTATCAAAAATTGAATTAATCTATTTAAATGAAAATTTACTCACGGGTGCCGTTCCATCAGAATTAGGATTGGCTCCGTCATTGCGCTGGTTGAATTTAGGTTCAAACCAGTTGGAAGGAGCAGTACCTGATGAAATATGGCGTCCAAATTTTTCGTTGCTTTATTTGGATAACAACAAGTTAACCGGTGCATTACCCTCTTTATTGGGATCAATGACAAATATTGAATGGCTGAAATTAAACTCCAATTTGTTCACAGGTTCTATACCTGCTGAAATCAGTCAGTTAAACAAACTCAAAATAATGAATATTGATTCGAACCTGTTGGATGAAATGCCAGACATTACAGCTCCCAACAACTTGACCGATTTAACTGTTTACGACAACAAATTAACCTTCGAAGACCTGGAACAGAATATGGATTTGCTTCCTGAAGTTAATTTTTATTATTCGCCACAAGCCAATATTGGCGCAAGCGAATCATTTACTAAAAACGAAGGAGAAACATTCAGTTATACATTAACAACCGGGGGTACACAAAATCAATACAAATGGTACAAAAACGGTGTTTTATTGCCGGCACAAACAAATGCAACCATCGAAATCAGTAACCTTACTTTGGCGGATGCCGGAAATTATTACTGCGAGGTAACCAATACCCTGGTTCCCGATTT
>JBBIVS010000275.1:0-5533 GCA_037439605.1 Draconibacterium sp.
CACATTGTGCTTATTACGGGGCTTGCCAACCTTCAGTTAATACGAACGGTTGAAATGGCTGATATTCCGGTGGTTTTGCTATCGCGCAATAAAACTGCAAGCCCCGAAATGATTCAGCTTGCTGAAGAAAACGGAATTGTTTTACTTGGCACATCATTTTCAATATTCAGGGCCAGCGGGGTTTTATTTGAAAACGGATTAAAACCTCTTTTTTAATGTCGTTAAAACTTGAATTCGGTATCATTGGCGGCGATTTTAACCTGGCAGGAAAGGCTTCAAGCAAAATCAAAAAGAAGTTGATTCAGTTAAATATCGATTCGAAATTTATAAAGCGTATTGTTGTTGCCACTTATGAAGCAGAATTAAATGTTGTAGCACACGCTTTTTCTGGAGTGCTGACTGCCTGTTTTGAACCTGATTTTATTACTGTTTTAGTGGTTGATAAGGGACCAGGGATTGAAGACATTGAACAGGCAATGCAACCAGGGTTTTCAACGGCATCGATGCAAGTACGCGAGATGGGATTTGGAGCCGGAATGGGTTTGTCGAACATCAAAAAAAATACCGATGAACTGAAAATTGAAAGTAAAGTGGGAGAGGGTACTACATTGTTTTTTAAGATTTTATACTGATGGAAACTTCACAAAAATATCATGCCATAAAAGTTGACACTGATAAATGCATTGGTTGTGTGCATTGTATGAAGTCGTGCCCTACGGAAGCCATTCGAATTGAAAATGGGGTTGCTGCAATTCGCGATAATCGTTGTGTTGATTGTGGAAATTGTTTGCGGGCATGCCCTGTTAATGCTTTTTATGTTGAGCAGGACAGCCTTGAACAACTTAAAAAATTTAAGTTTCGCGTGGTTTTGTTTCCATCGGTGATGGTAGGCCAGTTTCCTGAAAAATATACCGAAAATCAGATTTACCAGGCCTTGCTTGATTTGGGATTTACACATATTTTTGAAGTGGAACAACCTATTCAATGGCTGCTCGGTTCACTTAAAAATAAAGTGGCATTAAGTAAGAATAAACCCTTAATATCATCATTCTGTCCGGCAATTGTGCGGTTAATTCAAATCAGATACCCATCACTCACAGATAGTATAGTACCCCTGAAAGCGCCCCACGATTTAGCAGCCCATTTTGCAATTAACCTGCTTACCCAAAAAGGAATACAACGCGACGAAATTGGAATTTTTTATGTTTCACCATGTTCGGCAAAAATGGCCGCGGTAAAACGTCCGTTGGGCGAAAAAGTATCAATTATTGACGGGTTGATTAACATGAACGAACTGTACAATCAGTTAATGCGAATAATTCATTTGGTTGCTGAAACCGATACAAGTCATTTGCGCGAAAACCTCAGCAGTGATGGAATACTTTGGTGTTTGCCCCGCGGTGAAGCCCGGAAATTTAACCGGAAATCGATGGCAATCGATGGAATACACAATGTGGTTAAGTTTCTCGAACGCCTGGAAAATGAAGAAGTTCCGGAATTGGATTTTTTAGAATTAAAATCATGCGATCAGGGATGCGCCGGTGGAATTTTACTTACCGGAAACCGGTTTCTCACCGTTGAACGGTTACAAAAAAGGGCCAGGCTGTATTTACCCGGATACCAAGTACAACCCGACAGTACAATTAAAAAAATAGTTCAGCAAAATTTAATAGCCGAACCTATTCAACCCAAACAGGTATTCCGTTTGGATGAGGACCGTTTAAAAGCGCTTTCAAAACTCAGAAAAATTGATAAAATATTGTGCCAATTACCCGGTATCGACTGCGGCGGATGCGGCGCGCCCAATTGCCAAGCCCTTGCTGAAGATATAGTTCAGGGAAGCGCCAAAATGACCGATTGTATATTCCTTCAAAACAGATATTTGCGCGACGGAAAAGCAACGATTAAAAAGATTTTTAAAAATATAGACCGTACATGGGGCGTTAACCGGATTGAAGCCGATTGTACAAAAAAAGGAGGTAGAAATGAGGGTTTCTGAATTGATTGAAAAATATGGGTTGAAAGTGTTTTCAGGAAACGCAGGGTTGGACAATGAAATTTCGGGAGGTTATGTTTCCGATTTGTTAAGCGATGTTATGGGTTTTGCCAGCGAAAACCAGGTTTGGATAACCCTGCAAACCCATCAGAATATTATGGCAATTGCATCATTGAAAGATTTGGCTGCAGTGATTCTTGTAAAAGGCCTGCTGCCAGGTGAAGATACATTGAAACACAGCGCGGAAGAGGGAATCCCACTGCTGGGAACCGAAATGGAAACGTTTGAAATGGCAGGGAAACTGTTTGCGACACTGAATGAGGAAATGCCATAATGCATGAATGCGAAAATGGGTGTAGCGGTTTTTAACCTTGATTTTTACTTGATTCTTGATTCTCGATTTTCGATTCTCGATAATTGCTGCTAATCATAAAATTAAATGAATTTTTTTAAGGCCGATTTACATATTCATACTTTACTTTCGCCCTGTGCCGATTTGGAAATGACGCCTGCCAACATAATAAACAAGGCCAGGGAATCTGGTATTCAAATTATTGGAATCACCGACCACAATTCAACAAAAAATGCATTGCTGGTAAAAATGCTGGCTGAAAAAGAAAGAATTTTTGTTTTAACCGGCGCTGAGGTTACCACAAAGGAAGAAGTGCATTGCCTCACTTTTTTTGAGTTTAGTGACAAGTTGGAAAAATTTCAGCAATTTCTGGATGAACAGATTACAATAATCCCAAACCCGAATGGCCATTTTGGATATCAGCCGGTTGTTGATGAAAATGACAATATTCTTGAGTTGATTCCAAATTACCTTCCTGCAGCGCTAAAATTAGGAATTAGCGAAGTGCAGCGGAAAGTTGAAAAACTGGATGGGATTTTTATCCCGGCACATGTCGATCGTCCTTCAAACGGACTTTTTAGTCAGCTTGGATTTATTCCTCCCGGATTAAAATTCGATGCCATGGGCATTTCAAGATGGAATTCGGAAAAAGATGTTAGAAAACATCATTTTTTAGAAAAGGAAATCACCCTAATCCGCAATTCCGATGCACATTATTTGGAACAAATTGGCGAAATTTACACCCTGTTCTTTTTAGAAGAGATTTGTTTTGGGGATATTAAAATGGCTCTTAATCAGCAAAATAAAAAATTTGTTGAAATACCATGAAAACGTTGTCGGACCATATTCTCGATATCGTGCAAAATTCAATCAGGGCAAAAGCCAAATTGATTGAAATCATGGTTAATGAGGATAAAAAAAATGACCTTTGCGTTTTACGGATTTCAGATAACGGTTGCGGAATGAATAGTGAAATGTTGAAGCAGGCAGCAAACCCGTTTTTTACAACACGGGATACCCGAAAAGTTGGTTTGGGATTGTCGCTTTTAAAGCAAAATGCAGAAATGGCAAATGGCAAATTCATCCTTCACTCCGAATTAAATAAAGGAACGGAAGTCGAAGCCGCTTTTCAGTTGTCAAATGTTGACAGGCCTGAATTGGGTGAAGTTTGGGACACTTATTATTTATCAATACTGGGCAATAAAAATGTGGAAATTGTGTACGAGCATAAAACAAACAGAGGCAGCTTTAAAATAAGTTCTGAAGAGATAAGAAAAAACACCGAAGGAATTTCATTACAACAACCTGAAATCAGAGAGGCAATTATTGATTTAATCAAAAACAACATTACCGATATTCAATTATAAATTTAATCAATCAACTATTTTACCATGTCAAAAATAACATCACTGGCCGACCTTAAAAGAATAAAGGACGAGGTTCAATCGAAAATAAAACTACGTGTAAACAGCGACAATCCTGAACTGGTGGTTCAGGTAAAAGTGGGAATGGCAACATGCGGAATTGCATCTGGCGCAAAGGAAATTATGAAATATTTTGTTGAAGAACTTGAGCAGCAGGCTGTTGATGCGGTTGTTACCCAAACCGGCTGCATGGGTTATTGTTATGCCGAGCCAACCGTGGAAGTTATTTTGCCCCAAAAAGAGCCGGTTGTTTTTGGATTTGTAACCAAAACAAAGGCCCAGGAAATAATCGACACCTACATTAAAAAGGGAGAACTGATTGACGGGATTATCCCAATTACCTTCAAAACGATTGACGAATAATCTTTGAACTTTTCGAACTATTTACTTTGAACATAGAATTTAACATTGAATTTAAACTCTAAAATATGACCGATTACAGAATTCACATCTTAATTTGCGGAGGAACCGGCTGCAAAGCTTCGGAGAGCAATGAAATCAAAGAAAAACTAAACTACTTTATCAGTGAGTATGATTTGGAGGATGAGATTCAGGTTGTGCTAACCGGATGTTTTGGTTTCTGCGAAAAAGGCCCGATAGTGAAGGTTTTACCCGACAATACATTTTATGTCAGTGTAACTCCCGCTGATGCAGAGGAGATAATAAAAGAACATATTCTGAAAGGCAGGCCGGTTCAACGGCTACTGTACAACAACCCGAATTCCGGCGAAATAATAAGCAATGCCAAAGGAATGGATTTTTATAAAAAACAAATAAGGATTGCACTTCGGAACTGTGGTTTTATCAATCCCGAAAATATTGAAGAGTACATTGGCCGCGATGGTTATCAGGCGCTTGGAAAATGTTTGACCGAATTAAAACCGGAACAGGTAATCAATGAAATTAAAGAATCAGGATTGCGGGGCCGTGGTGGTGGTGGTTTCCCAACAGGTTTGAAATGGGAAATTACAAGAAAAGTTGAAGCCGACCAGAAATACGTGGTTTGCAATGCCGACGAAGGCGACCCCGGCGCTTTTATGGATCGCTCAATTTTGGAAGGCGACCCGCATTCGGTAATTGAGGCCATGGCAATATGCGGTTATTGTATCGGTTCCGACTGGGGTTTGGTGTACATTCGGGCTGAGTACCCGTTGGCCATAGAAAGGTTAAAAACTGCCATCGAACAAGCTGAAGAATTTGGATTACTGGGAAATAACATTCTCGGAACAGGTTTTAACTTTAAAATCGAGCTTCGTTATGGTGCCGGTGCTTTTGTTTGTGGCGAAGAAACTGCACTCATTCATTCCATGGAAGGGCTGCGGGGCGAACCTACGGTAAAACCGCCATTTCCATCTGTTTCAGGTTATATGGGCAAACCCACCAATGTAAATAACGTTGAAACATTTGCCAATATTCCAGTTATCATTAATAAAGGAGCCGGTTGGTTCAATAAAATCGGAACCGAAAAATCAAAAGGAACCAAAGTTTTTGCCCTGGCCGGCAAAATAAATAATGTTGGTTTAATTGAAGTACCGATGGGGACTACATTACGCGAGGTAATTTACGATATCGGAGGAGGCATAAAGGATGGGAAACAATTCAAATCAGTGCAGACCGGCGGACCATCGGGCGGCTGTCTGACTAAAAATTTTCTCGACACGCCAATTGATTACGAAAACCTTCTCGCTGCCGGATCAATGATGGGTTCAGGGGGAATGATTGTGATGGATGAAGACGATTGCATGGTAGCCATTGCAAAAT
>JBBIVS010000276.1:0-5524 GCA_037439605.1 Draconibacterium sp.
GGCAGTTTTTTATTGGGATACAAAATATAACTGTACTGATCCTTGCGAAAAAGGGCGCTGCTTTTGAGTGCATCCAAAACCTCAAGCGCCTGCTCCGATGTCAAATAGCCCGAACTCAAAACCGCCACCTGGCCTTCGAGCATTTCTGAAAGGTACGAAACGGATACTTCGGTTTCAGATGCTGTCATCAGGTTGTAAGCGTGGTACAGCTTATCGTTTCTTTGGTTAACGCGGATGGAGTGTTCGATAAAATCTAGACTGACCGCGGTGAAATCTTTCAAGTCGGACAATGAGATGTCCACTTTTGCACCCTTAAATCCATTTTGGTAAATGCGCTGACGGTATTCCGAAGCAGCCGAACCCAGTCGGTCAAGAATATTTTTTCTGTTTTTATCGTCCATTTTTTGTGTCAGCAGCGGACTGAATTCTGTCAGTGTATTTTGAACGGACTGATAAAATACCTTCAATTCGGCTGAAATCGTAGCGTTTTTTATTTCACAATTTTCTAAAGTCGTTTTGAAAAACTTCAGAAAGCGGTGCAGATAGTAAAGTGTAACCATCGAAACGCCGTTTCCTACCAGCGCATTGTTGGCGTCGTTCCATTCCGGCCGTTGCGTGTTCATCCAGATACCGGCTTCAGGAATAAAATTCGACAGTTTCGCCAGCAGGGTGGCCAGCACTTTTTCAATGAAATTCACATGGTAAATCTCCCGGTTACCTGCTAACAGCGCTGCCCCGTCAGCTCCCAGCAGTTCACGGTTTTTCCGGATGGCACTATCCCATTCATGGTCAAATTCAATGGTATCTTTGGGGTTTTTGAGCAATTGGCTGTAAGGTTTAATTTTATAGGGAACGGCAGCATAAACAAACCAGTCCTTGTTAAAAAACGATTGCAATTTACCCGGGTAATATTTTTCGATTATTTCAAAAAACTTCTGCAGGTAGATAATCTGATGGTCGCCCCAGTAACCGATATACGACCATGGATTGTCGGGCTCGATGGTTTCCCAGTCGAATCCGCCTTTGGTAACCCGGTACGGATTGTAACCATCAAAAGTGGAAGCATTCAGAAACTTGAAAATCATTCCGGTTATAAATTCAGGGAATGAATGAGCCAGAGCCTCCCAGTTTTGGAAAATGTCCCTCCAGTTTCCTTCGTAATCTAAAATTTCAGAACCATCGGTTTCATTTTGAATATTGATGGTGAAATAGTTCCAGGGACGGCTGGGATCACCGTGCCTGCGGCTGAATTTCAAAGGCAGGTACTCTGCCGAAAGCCTGATTAAATCGACATCATCCGTTTTTGACAGCATATTTTGCAGGTCAGACAAATTGAACACCCCTTGAAGTTTCTCCAAAGTATCACTGTTTCGTGCGGTTACATTTTTATTGGCTTTTGTGAGGTAAGCCACAAAATCGTCCTTTTTTATCCGGTAGTTGTCATCAAAAATCCCTCCTCGCATAATATTGAAGAGCACATTAGAGAAATGGCGAGAGTCAAACAATTTATCACCCGTAAATTGCTGCCCGTCGGCACTTGCAACAAGTTGCTTTAATTTTCGTGTTCCGGAATCGATGTCGTCCTGAATTTGCCGGTCAAGATCAGCTTTGTTCTTTATTTTTTGACAAAGGTCAACGTTTTGGGCATGATTCTGATTTACATTGGCTATGATTTTCCAACTCTTTTCACTTTGGGCAGGCAACCGGATTTCTTCAAAAATAAAATAAGCTCCTTTTTCACCTTTAATATCATCTTCTTTTGACAATTCCTCTTTCATTCTGAATTTATCCAGTTGAAGCGAGGAAAGCAGGTGATTTGGGTTTTCAAACCCCAGCGACCAGGAAATGTTTGCTTTCAGCGCTTCGCTGGGTTCGGCTTTGTCAACAATTATCGCGCTGAGAGCAAAAATTCCTAACCCTGATTCCGGTTCCAGCTCACTTCGTTTGTAGGCATCCACCAGGTTGCTGGTCGAACGCTGTAAATCGCTGGGCACACCGTAAGGCATGATGTTCTGGATTCCATCAAGCAGCGTAATTTCGTAATCGTTGCCTGAAGTATTTTTCAACGAAGCCTTTTTGACGAAACCAAAAATGTTTGACGAATTCCATTGATAGCTGAATTCCAGACCCAAATCGTGGTTAATTTCTTCGAAAATGATTTTGTTGCCGTAAATATTTTTACAGAGGTTCCGGCTAATGTTATATTTCCCTGTAAACCTTTCAGAAAAAGGTTCCCAAATGTGCAATTGGTTTCCGGAGAGTATTTTGAAAATTGTTTTGCTTCCTGTCAGGTCGGCCGATTCGGTTATTTTATCATCGGTATAGTAAGGAAACAAGGCATATTCAGGATTTTTACGCCCGGCAGAAATCCCGCCGTTGCTTGAAATAAACATCCAGTGATTCGAATCGCTGACGATGCTCATAAAGAAAGGGCGCATGGCATCGCAATTCTCAATTTTAAAGTAGCTTTCATTCTCATATTCTGCTACCTGCATTTTCACTTTTCTCATTGCTGTATTTTTATTTTCTTCCTCAACTTTTTTACATATTGATTGATATAAGGTTTTAACGAATCACCCCGTTTATTTTACTTCCTGATAAACTTTAACATAATCGATAATCATTTTTTGAGGGAACGGAGTCTGAGCCGTTGGAAATCCAACATAGTTACCACCCACTGCCACATTCAGCAAAATGAAAAACGGTTGGTTATACACCCATTCGCCGGGTACATCTTTTTGTTCGATGCGCTGATACAGGTAATCGTCCACAAAAAAGTCGATTTTATCCTCATCCCACTCCACGGCAAAAATATGGAAATCAGTGTCGAATCTGCCGTTGGCAAGGCTATAGCTTTTTGTAATGGGGTTGCCACCCGAATATCCGGGACCATGGATGGTGCCATGTATAATGTGTGGCTCCTGTCCTCTCAGTTCCATGATATCGATTTCCCCGCACTGGGGCCATTCCGCTGTTTCAATGTTTTCGCCCAACATCCAGAATGCAGGCCACAAACCAGGACCATAAGGTGTTGTTATTCGGGCTTCGAAACGGCCGTATTTTTGCGCAAACAAACCTTGTGTTTTTATCCGCCCTGAGGTGAACGAACCGCCTTTATTAATTGCGGTTATTACCAAATTGCCTTTTCCATCGAGTGAAACATTTTCAGGATTGTTGGTGTAAGTTTGCAATTCGGCATTGCCCCAGCCGCCATCACCGGTTCCCAAATCGAAGGCCCATTTTGTGGCATCCGGTAATTGTCCGGCAGGGCCGTCAAAATTATCGCTCCAGGTTTCCTGCCAGTTTCGCTTTTCAAGCTTTTGAAAGTCATCCCTTTCGCACCCCCAAATAACAGCCATCGATACAATGATGATTAAAGGAATGCCGATTTTTTTGAACTTATCTGTAGTATTCATTTTTATCTAATTTTTAAATTTTTCTTCAATAAAAAATTTTAACTGTTAAATGAGCTAAAGCTTCAGTTTCACTTTGCCGGAAACTGAAGCCATAGTTCATTGTTATTTATAAAGATAAATATTATCGTACCAAACATTTTTTAAATTGGCAGTGGTAATACCTATCTGAGCAACATTACTCCGTGTTAAACTACCAGTAACTACCCCACCCAAAGAAGTAATATTGACATCCACAGAAATCCATTTTCCTGCAACTATGGCCGGAGTTGTTCCGGCATTGATATTAACTTCAAGAACAGAAGCTTCGCCCGTCCCGCCAGCAAAATCAACCAATTTCACATTGAATACATCTCCTGTTAAGTCGGTATCATCGGTGTAAAAGTCGAAATGAATGTGTGTGAATGAAGACAAATTCTGCCTGTTGGAAGAAAAATCGATTCCATGACAGTCTATTCCTGCATTTTTCTTTAACGTTTTATTTCCGGCAACTGTAACCTCTGTAACTGCCGCGCCTCCACACCAGCCTGCATCAAAATTACCAATCGCAATTGGAGTGTAAGCATCACTGTAAATCGACACCACATTACCGGCATCTCTTGCGGGAGGAGTTGGGGCTGCAGCAGTTGGACCCGTATTGCCGCCACCGCCACCACCGGAGCTTTTGTAAAAATAGATGTTGTCGAGGTAGATGGTAGAAGGTGTTTTGCCTGCCTGTCCGTCAAACTTCATTTGAAATACGCCGTTCAGGGCCATACCGGAGGAAGTAAATGATGTAAGCGGTATATCGTAACTTACCCATTGCCCGGGAGTAACCGGGGTTAATGAAACGAGTTTCTCCGCGGGAGAACCGCTGTTGTTTATAGGCGTTACCTGAACAACGGTTGCATCGGCAGTCCACATATCAACATGGAGGAAGTTCATTCCCGTCACATTCTGAGGAGTGGCAAGAGCAGTTCCCTGGTAATTGAAATTGGCATATTTCAGGGTGCTGTTGCCAGCGATATCGATAGTAGAAACAGCGGTTGACTGACCCCAGTTAGGATTAAAGTCCGTTCCGGCGATATTGGTGTATGCTCCTGAAAATATTGAAACCACATCAGCGGCATTTCTTGCCGGTGGCACCGGCGCTGCTGCCGATGGTTCCGTGGCCGTTCCTCCTCCTGTGGTATAGAAATATAAATTGTCTAAAAATATATCACCATTACCATCAAACTTCAATTGAAAGATGTTGGCAAGATTAACCGGTGAAAAACTTGTTACAGGAATATCGACACTTGTCCATCCGTTTGTAGGCACAGTAAGTGCATAAGCCTTTTCCACCGGTCCGGGGCTTATTAAGTATATATTCAGGTTTTTTGAGTTTGCAGTCCAGAAATCTAAATGCAAATATTTCATTCCGGTAACATTCTGGTTGGATGCCAGTTGGATACCCTGATAATTTAATCCTGCAAACTTCAGTGTATTGTTTCCTTCTATCTTCACATCAGAAACCACCGTGGCCTGGCCCCAGTTAGGGTAGTCGGTGCCTTGCAGATTGGTATATTCATCGCCATAAATTGAAATCACATCTGCAGCGTTTCTGGCTGGTGGTTTTGGTGCTGCAACGGTAGGCTGTCCGGTTGCACTTCCGCCAGTAGTGTAGAAATATAAATTGTCTAAAAATATATCACCGTTACCATCAAACTTCAACTGTATGATGTTGGCAAGATTAACCGGTGAAAAACTTGTTAAAGGAATATCAATGCTTGTCCATCCGCTGGTAGGCACATTCAGTGCATAGGCCTTTTCAACCGGTCCGGGGCTTATTAAATATATATTCAGGTTTGCTGAGTTTGCCGTCCAGAAATCTAAATGCAAATATTTCATACCTGTGACATTCTGACTGGATGCCAGTTGGATACCCTGATAATTCAAACCCGCAAACTTCAGGGTATTGTTTCCTGCTATCTTGACCTCAGAAACCACAGTTGCCTGACCCCAGTTAGGGAAGTCGGTGCCTTGCAGATTAGTATAAACATCACCATACAGCGAGATCACATCAGCAGCATTTCGGGCCGGTGGGGTTGGAGCAGCCTCCACCCGCCTCGTTTCCAGACGAGCGGACCGGC
>JBBIVS010000277.1:0-5519 GCA_037439605.1 Draconibacterium sp.
CCGGGTCGAGCCCTTTGCCCATAATATCCAGCGCTTCCACCATGTCGTCGTTGTTTCCACCCGAAGTTCCAACTATGTGTGTGTAAGCATAATGGACGTTGTAGAAATTCAGTTTTGCCGAAAATTCCGGGTTCGACGGGCCGGCAAAGAAGTTCAGGCAACCGTCGTGGGACAGGATGGCATCGCCCTGTTCAACTACCTGGGTTACAGGGGCAAAAACAAACGCGTCATCGTAGCCTGTTCCCTGCGAAATTTCTTTTAGTTTTTCAACCGGGTTTTCAATATTTCCCGTGTTCAGGTAAATCAGTTCAATCCCGTTTTCTTTGGCCCATTCCACAGGGAAGATTTCGGCAGCGCGGTCGAGCCGGTCCTGTGCAATGTCGGTCACCACCAGCAGTGACGGTTTCCGGTCTTCGCGACTAACCACATAATTAATAGCTGCCAGTCCCATCGGGCCAACTCCGGCAAGAATCGCCATTTTTCCGCCCTGCACAATTTCCATCTGGTGAATATACGAGCCCGGTTTGGTATGGTAGTTGGCATGCATGGCGCCAATAACGCAACTTAGCGGCTCGGCAAGCGAAGCGGGATAATACCCTGGGCCGTCATAAGCCAGGAGGCAATCCTGCTCCAGCACATCTTTCGGTATAATAACATAGGTTGCATCGCCGCCAATATGACGGTACGAATAACCCGGGGCGCTCAGAATCCCCACCGGCCCGTCTTCGTAATAAATAGCAGGTTGTATCGAGTATTTCTGACCTGCCCTGAATTTATGCTTCCATTTGGCGCCCACTTCCACGATTTCTCCCGAAAATTCGTGCCCGATAATTATCGGATTTTCTGATACATCGTTGGGAATGCGTTTGTGGCCGGCGCCCTGGTGGGCCGCTTTGTAACTCGACATGCAAATGCTGTCGCTCACCACTTTGGCCAAAATTTCGTCTTCTTTTATCAGCGGAAGTTCAAACTCCTCAAGCCTCAAATCCTCTTTACCGTATAGTCGAATTGCTTTTGACAGAACAGCCCCTCCCTGCCTCCCCGAAGGGGAGGAGAAAGAAGAGTCTTCCTTAATTCCTCCAAAGGAGGGAGATTGCTGAGTTCTATTTGTATTTTCTTTCATTTCTATATTTATTTACTGTTTACTTTTTTTCTTTATCCTTCTCCTTTGGAGAGGGTCAGGGAGAGGCTTTCTTTTATCTCAACATCTCCTGTCCTCCCGTCACCGGCACTGCCTGCCCGGTTTCATAATTCTGATCGATAACGTAGAAAATGGCTTTTGCCACATCTTCGGCTGTGCATCCGCGACCTGCCGGAACCTGCGCTTCGTAAAACGCTTTTACGTCGGCAATGGTTTTGGCGCCCGGTACTTTTCCGGCTTTCAGGTATTGCACAAACAAACCGTTTTCGGGATCGCTCCACAGCGGACCATCAAAAAAGTTACCCGGACAAATGCTGTTTACCTTGATATTGAAAGGCATCAGTTCGAGTGCAAACGACTGGGTTAAGCCGATGCCGCCAAATTTTCCACCAGCGTAGGCAAAATTCTTATTGCTCCCTTTCAATCCCGATTTTGAATTGATTTGAATGATGTCCATGTAAAAAGCAGGTTTGTATTTGTGCTGCAATTTCATCACTTTCTGCGCATATTTTGCACAAAGGAAGTAGCCGGTGTAGTTAATTTTTGTCATCAGTTCGAAAGTGGCAGCGTCCATTTCGTCGAGACTTCCGGCACGCAGAATTCCGGCGTTCGAAATCATAACATCCAATCCGCCAAATTGCAAAACTGTATCACGAACCAGGTTTTCTACCGATTCGGCATCACCAACATTCACTTTAATAAAACGTGCTTTATTTTTTGTGCCTTTTAAATTAAGCAATTGGGCAAAAGCTTTTCCTTTTTCCTCGTTTAAATCGGCCACCACAATATTTGCCCCTTCAGCAAAAAGCATTTCGGCAATACCTGCCCCAAAACCCTGGGCAGCGCCTGTCACCACCACAATTTTGTTTTCGAGCCTGCCTTGCGGTTTGCTTCCCAGCGATACTTTTTTACGGTAGTTTTCCACTTCCCAGTTTTCGATAAAAGTTGCCTGTTCGGCAGTAAGTGGATGCGGGCCGCCGAAATTGTCGGAGAGTACCCCTATTTTACAAAAATCGTTGACAATGTCCTTCAGATACTCCACTGAAACAGGTGAATCTTCAGCCACTATCACCCCTTCATTTTGGATAAAAATCACTTTCGGAACAGCGCCTTTCCTTTTTTTAAAATCCGCAATTTTTAATTTGGTTTCTTCAATAATTGCATCTTCCGAACTGGTGTTTTCAATAAACAGATATTCTGACATACAGTAAACCATCTGGTCGGGATTAAAAGGGCGGGCAATTCCTTTTTCAAAAACCTTTTTGCTGCTGATGAAATTCGAAACCCACGAACTGTTGAAAGCAGCGGCCACTTTGAGTTTTTCGCCTGAAAGCAACATACGGACTGCCGGTAAACTGCCCACCAGCTTTTCGGAAACCGGAATATCTTTAAATTCCGGAAATAACCTGAATGTATTTTGCAGTTTACTTTTTACTTCGGTATAAATCTGGTGAATTTCCTTAACGGTATCAGCTGCAACAAAAATTCCATGATTTTGAATAAGCACAACTTTTGGGTCGCAGTTGAATTTTGTGTTGTACTCCGCAATTTTTTCAGCAATAATTTTGAAAAGAATGTAGCCGGGGTCGGAGTAGGGAACATACAAAACTTCTTCTCCAAAAATTCCGAGCGATTTTTGTTTGGCCAGGTTGCTGCACATCAAACCGTTCACCAGAGTCATGTGGGTGTGGACCACAAAACGGTAACTAAAGAGATTGTGTAACGAAGTCTCTACAGATGGCCGCAAACCTGAACCGGGGTCAACACGGGCGTTTAAAAGCGCGTTTTTCACCTGCTCCTCGCGGGTGGCCGAATCATCGGAAAACTGCTGATTTGGAATGTCGTTCAATTTCGCACGGTCGAGCACACAAAAACCGTTTTCGGTGATGTTGCCCAAATTAATACCGCTGGCTTTTATCCACAAATGGTTTTCGTCTTTGTATGAAGTGTTGCCTCCGCCGGCAATCACATATTCTTTTCTATGACCGTACCAACGCGAAACTTCCATTAAATCTTTTATTTCCGGTTTCATTGTTTTTATAAAATTTTTATTCAAAAAATGCCACTAAGGCACTAAGACACGAAGAAACACAAAGTTTTTCTCCGGTTCTCCCCTTTTGGGGGAGTTAGAGGGGGCTTATAAATTTGGTTATCACTGCTTTTCCTAACCCGATAAAATATTCTTTTTCAGCAATTTTGGCTTTTTTGCCACACAAATAACCTTCTTTACCATTTGCAATTAAATACTGATGAGCAGCAATTACTGCGGTACCTTCGTAATTAATTTGTTTTAGTTCATCATCGAGGTCGACTCCGCCCCCGCAACTCAGCTTCAGCAGATCGAGCTGCGGGGTATTGTGTTCAGAACCAAAGGTAATTACAAATCCGTTTTGGTTAAAGTACTGTACAAAATCCTTTAAAATATTGAAATTGTTTCTGCCGGGGATCAGTTCAATATTGAATACATTTTTACTTTTCAGGGTTTTCAGCAGGGCAACTTTGTCTTCTTCAAAATCGGTAAAGTTGCCATTTCCAAAATCGAGCAAAACCGGGTAACATGGAATTCCACCGGCATCAATAATCAGTTCAATAACTTCTTCCAGCGAAAGAAAAGCTTTTGGATCTTCGGGAACAAACGCAGCGCCGCCCGCTTTCAGCAGGTTGCCACGGATTTCGTTTTCGAGTGAAGCAACATTATCGATTGGTGATTTTACCGCTTTCCCTGAGAAGATTTTCTGAAAAAGCAATTTTCTTCCGGCTTCTGTTTCTTCCTTTTCAAAAACAGCAATCCTGACTGCCTGTGCAATGTGCCGCTCGCGGAACAGGTTTTTGGCCAAATTTTTATGAAGTTTAGCAGAATCGAACTGAATGTCAATCTCATTCTCAACCAAAAATTCATTCAGCTTTCCCACCATTTGGTATGTTTGGCGGTTGCTTTCTTCCTGCAACTCCTTTATTTTTTTCAAAGATTTTTCGCTCATCTCAGCCGGTTGCCGCAATCCCTTTCCGCTGAAATAAGTCCGGCCCGGGTTGTTTGGGTCATTCACACGAATTCCGGCTTCCTGCAAATCGTTCTGCAAAGCCATAAATTCGATGTTAAACAGCGGGAATATTTTGTGCTTTTGTGCCAGTTCAGCAAATTCGTCGTAACCGTCGGTGGTGTAAAAATCGTTGATGCCCAATACCGAAACACTTTCAGCCTTTGCCAGTTGAAATGCCTGTTCGATACTTGAAAATGCGCTGAAGGAATGCGGCGTGTGGATGTGCCCGTTGATATCGGGAACCGGTTTTTCAGGTTGGTTTTTATACTGTGCCAGTAAATCCTCTTGTTTTGGGAATGAGGAAAATATGCTGTTATCTTTCATTTTTAAAATTGATTAATCGGCTGCAAATTACGCAAAGTGAATTAAAATGGCCGTCCTTTGGTATCCTGTTTTTTGGAACACGGACTTGAAAAGTTCATGATTTTGCAGATTCAACCTGAAACTTTCCGCGCCACGAAGAATTCCATCTTTTTTATGGATGGAATCCCTTTTTTCCTAAATCTCAGATTGATAAATGATTTTTTATAACCCGATAAACCCTTGTGGCAATTTTCAGAATGTCATCACAAATTTTTTGGTCAGGCACAAAATCCGGCAATGCACTTCCTAAAGGATATTTCGAGAGTAAATAAATGGTGTTAACTATATCACATTCTTCATCCGAAATATTAACAAAAACACCATTAATGGTGAGAAGATGATTAAGCTCAAAAATATCGTGTGTCCTTTTAAAAGAAATCTCTTTTTTAATAAGTTGGTACGTTTTGGCAATTACCGGAATCAAATGGTTAGGTGCAATTACACCATTTGGGGAACTAAGTTTTATTATTGGTTGGGTGCTGCTTTTTCTGTCCGTTTTGAAAAAAATCTCAGTTGATTTAACCTGAAAACTTTGTTAACGATTATTAAACAAGTTGTTATCATGTTCCAAAACTTGTGGGGTTTAAGGAAGTGTTAAAAATTATTTTATTACTATTGCAAAGCTTTACAGTAAAAAAAAGTTTTGTATTTTGTGTACCCTAAATTAAAGGTATGATTAGAAAAACCATTTATATCTGTTTTTATATAGCTTTTTTACTAAATACAGCTCAGGCACAATACATAAATACCGATTCATTGCATGTTTTGGAAGGTAGTCCGTTGCCAATTTCAATTGCAGAACTTGACTCAATTGAAATGCATTCTACGGAGATTTTACCTGAATATTTTACGGGCGGCTTTTTCACATCGGGTTATCTTCTCTCGCAATTTTCATTGCCGGCAAAGGGTAAAGTAATAAGCAAGTTTGGACCGCGCTCTGGGAGAATGCACACAGGGACGGATATTAAAATGAA
>JBBIVS010000278.1:0-5516 GCA_037439605.1 Draconibacterium sp.
AATGGAATTGGATTAGTTTATTCTTTTTAATAACAGGTACTAAAGGCGCAAATTTGTCCACTTTGTTAACGTGGATTTCCCGCGTTTAATCCGTTCTTTACTGCAAAACGACAACCTTTTCACCCCAAAAAATAAGCAATATTCAGCGCAGTAATTTCTTGTCCAAACTGCCGGGTTTCAGGGTCGTTTGTCAGTAAAAATGAATGAATGAGTGGTTTGTCAAGAATTTCGCCCAAAGTAGCTAAGTGGCGGGCATCCTGTTTGTCGGCCACATCTTTCATTTTTATTTCGAATGCCAGGTAACCATCGGCCAATTCAATGAGCAAATCCACTTCTTTGCCGTCATAGGTTCTGAGGTGATAAAAACGGGCGTCGGCCTGCATGTTTTTTACCTGTTTGTAAATTTCGGCAATTACAAGACTTTCAAACTCGTTCCCGGTGGTTCCGCCCTGTTTCTGCAAAACCGTCTGCAAAATCCCGGGGTCGAGAAAATGGATTTTCGGCATTTTTACCAACCGCTTGTTTTCGTTGTGCGACCACGCCGGCAACAATATCGTCTGATAACTGATTTCCATATAATTAATATAACGGCTTACAGTTTTTGCACTGATTCCCAACTGTGTGGCCCCCGCCGACGCATTAATCAAGGTTCCGGTATTAATGGCTGTGTAGCGCTGTAGTTTTACAAAAGGTTCGAGGTCGCGAAATTGCGCCAAATCTCTGATGTCGCGTTCGAGGTAGGTTTTTACATAGTTTTTCAGCCAGTCCTGTTTTTCCTCCGTGGTAAGGTTTTCGTCAGAAACAAACGGATAGCCGCCAAACTGCAGGTAATGTTCCCATGCTTTTTGTTTCGCAGCCAGTTGCTTGTCGAAAAACGACGAGGGCAGCCAGTTGGTGTTTCTTGTCGAAATAAACTTCTGGAATGGCGATTCATCAACGGATTCATCCCAGTTTTGGGTGCGCAATTCGGGGAGTGTCAGCGGAAACAGTTCGAGAATGGTACATCGTCCGGCAAGACTTTCGCGCACTTTTTCCATCAAAAGCAACTGGCTCGAACCCGACAAAACATAACGTGGTTCGGGCCACTGATCGTAAACCGATTTGATGCTTTCAATCAGAACGGGTTCTTTTTGCACTTCGTCTAAAATGGCAAGCGGGTAAAGACTTTTCCATTGTTGCGCCGAAAGTTGTGTGTAACGGCTCCTCAAAACAGGGTCTTCCACCGAAATAAATTCATAATCGGGAAATACTTTTTTGGCCAGCGTGGTTTTTCCGGTCTGGCGGGCGCCCGTTAAAACGATAATTCTACCGGTTTTTGATGCGCTTTTCTGAAGTACCTGAATTTTTTGCTGCCTGTTTTTCATTCTCGTTAATTTCTTTAAAACCCGTCAAAGATAGTAAAAATATTCTGAATTCCTAAATTTACGCCAATAATGGGAATTTAATTCCTAAATTTACGCCGATGCATTTTTTCTATTAACCTTAAAATAAGATTCAGACCATAAAAATCACGGATTTCTGTATCGCATTTAAATATTTGTATAAATTTGCAATTTAAATGTATAAATATTCAGAATGAAGAGTCGGTATAAAAGACAGGCAGATATTCGTAAGATTATCCAGAAAGGAAAAATCCACAGTCAGGATGAGCTTTTGGCCGAATTAAAGGCAAAAGGTTATGAGCTGACACAAGCCACACTTTCCCGCGATTTGAAAGAACTGCAGGTTGCCAAGGTTCCGCAACCCGGCCAGGGGTATATTTATACATTATCGGAAGAAGAAAAAGCCAAA
Source organism: Draconibacterium sp. (assembly GCA_037439605.1). GTDB lineage: Bacteria > Bacteroidota > Bacteroidia > Bacteroidales > Prolixibacteraceae > Draconibacterium. The sequence goes on from JBBIVS010000278.1 coordinate 1,792, forward strand.
ACACCTATCGTTATGAAACCGGTGAATTTTTTGGCTGACGGATTCCGCGATTTGCGTTTCTCGGGAAACCTTGCAGTGATGCGCACACAACCCGGTTACGCCAGCAGTATTGCCGCCGTAATTGACAAATCGGAAACCTGGGAAATACTCGGCACCATTGCCGGCGACGACACCATTCTTATCGTTTTAAAAGAGGGAATCACCAAAATTGACCTCATCAATATTTTAATATCAATAATGCCAAATCTTGAAGGAAGAATCTGAAGGGAATGAAAAAAATAGAGGACATTAAAATTCTGGTTGCCAGCGCAGAACACGTAAAATATGTTGACGACATTAACGATGCCATCGACCTGGCATCGAAACAACGTGGAACCGGTATTGCCCGCCGTACTTTTGAATATCTGCAGGGAAAAATGCTGGATGGCAAAGCCATTATTGCACTCGATGACAACAAATTTGCCGGTTTTTGTTATATCGAAACCTGGGAAAATAAAAACTTTGTGGCCAACTCGGGGTTGATTGTTCGGGATGAATACCGTGGATTGGGGTTGGCAAAGGCAATTAAATACAAAGCGTTTGCACTCTCGCGCGAGAAATTTCCCGATTCTAAAATTTTCGGGCTCACCACCGGGCTGGCGGTAATGAAAATCAATCACGAACTGGGTTACAGGCCGGTTACTTTCTCGGAACTCACAGCCGACGACCTGTTTTGGAATGGTTGCAAAAGCTGTGTAAACCACGATATCCTGGAACGGACAAACCGTACAAAATGTCTGTGTACCGGCATGTTGTACGACCCGGCGTGGGAGAAAAATAAAAAGGGAGAAACACCGGTGAAAAAAAGGTCGCTGCTGGATATTATAAAAAAGCTGAGCCCTTCGAACTTAAAAAGCAAAAAAAGAGTAAACGGCTCGGGAAGCAATAAATTGATTTCAAAGATTTTTAACGCACTGTTCGTTTAAAAGTCCTCATTTTCAGGTTTGAAAAGGAGACTGACGAACATTCAAAACAAATAAAAAATGAACAAAAAATTGGTTTTGGCATTCAGCGGCGGACTGGATACCTCGTTTTGTGTAAAATACCTGAAAGAAGAAAAAGGGTATGAAGTTTATACCGCCATCGCCAATACGGGCGGCTTTTCGGCAGAAGAACTCAAAAAAATTGAAGACCGCGCTTACAGGCTGGGAGCTGCAAAACATGTTGCCCTCGATGTTACAAATGAATACTACGAAAAATGCGTTCGCTACATGGTTTTTGGCAATGTGCTGCGTAATAATACTTACCCGATTTCGGTAAGTTCAGAGCGTATTTTTCAGGCGATTGCCACCATCAATTACGCCAAGGAAATTGGTGCAGGTTATATTGCTCACGGCAGCACCGGCGCCGGAAACGACCAGGTTCGGTTTGATTTGGCGTTCCAGGTTTTAGCTCCCGAAATCGAAATCATCACACCCATCCGCGACCTAATGCTTAGCCGTCAGCAGGAAATTGATTACCTGCTGAAACACGGTGTGGAGGAAGATTATACAAAAATGGCCTACTCCATTAACCAGGGTTTGTGGGGAACCAGCGTGGGCGGAAAAGAAACACTGACTTCATCAAAAGGATTGCCCGAAGAGGCTTATCCGAGCCAATTACAGGCAACTGATGAAAAAACATTGGAACTGGGATTTGTGAAGGGCGAGCTGAAAACCATTGACGGAAAATCTTATAAAAACGGCCCTGAAATTATACAGGCGTTGGAAGAAATAGCATCGGAATATGCCGTTGGCCGCGATATTCACGTGGGCGACACCATTATTGGAATCAAGGGCCGCGTGGGTTTTGAAGCGGCGGCTCCGCTGCTGATAATCAAAGCACACCATTTGCTCGAAAAACATACGCTCACCAAATGGCAAACTTACTGGAAAGAGCAGTTGGGCAACTGGTACGGTATGTTTCTGCACGAAGCGTTGTACCTTGAACCTGTAATGCGAAACATTGAAACTTTCCTTGAAGCTACACAGGAAAATGTAACGGGAAAGGTTTTTGTGAAACTGAAGCCCTATCGTTTTGAATTGCAGGGAATTGAGTCGGAACACGACCTGATGAACTCGGGTTTTGGCGAATATGGAGAATCCGTAAAAGCCTGGACCGCCGACGATGTGAAAGGATTTACTAAAATTCTTTCGAATTCGCTAAAAATTTATCACACAGTGAATAAGAAATAAGTATCAAGATACAAGACAAATAGTATCAAGATTTTAAGACAAAGAAGTCTTAGGACTGGAAACGAAAAGTTTAATTGAAAAACTAATACAAACATTCCCCCTTGGGGGAACAGGAAGGGGGCTTCAATGTTAAAAGTCGGAATCATTGGCGGAGCGGGCTACACAGCAGGTGAACTTATCAGGATACTGATTAATCACCCGGCTGCTGAAATTGTTTTTGTGCAGAGTTCGAGCAATGCCGGAAATCCGGTGACCACCATTCACGATGATTTGGCCGGAGAAACGGATTTGCTGTTTACCGCAGAAATGCCACTCGAAAAAGTTGATGTGGTTTTTTTGTGCATGGGTCATGGCAAATCGGTGGAGTTTATGCAAAAAAATGATATTCCTTCATCGCTGAAAGTCATCGATTTGAGTCATGATTTCAGACTGAAACGGGATGGGAACCAATTTTTGTACGGTCTTCCGGAGCTCAACCGCGAAAAAATAAAAACTGCAAAATATATTGCCAATCCGGGTTGTTTTGCCACCGGAATTCAGTTGGCACTGTTACCGCTGGCTGCAGCCGGTTTGTTGACCAGCGATGTGCATGTTCAGGCGATTACAGGTTCAACAGGGGCAGGACAAAAACCAACCGAATCGACCCATTTCAGCTGGAGAAGTGGAAATGTTTCGGCCTATAAAATTTTTGAACACCAGCACGAAGGTGAGATTCTGCAAAGCCTGAAACAGTTGCAGCCTGGTTTTGACAAGGACTTCAACTTTGTTCCGGTTCGGGGAAACCATACCCGCGGAATTTTTGTTTCGGGGTACACAAAATATTCGGGTTCGCAGGAAAAAGCCAAAAACCTGTTTCGTTCGTATTATGCAAGTCACCCGTTTGTGGTGGTAAGTGATGTAAATCCGGGTGTGAAACAGGTGGTGAACACCAACAAAGCGGTGATTTACCTTGAAAAACATGGCGACAAACTGGTGGTAATTTCGGTTACCGATAATTTGCTGAAAGGTGCATCGGGACAAGCAGTTCAGAATATGAACCTGATGTTTGGCCTCGATGAAAAAACCGGTTTGAACCTTAAACCGGTGGCGTTTTAAAAATTAAATTATGAAACTATTTGATGTTTATCCGCTTTTCGATATAACCCCGGTAAAAGCCAAAGGCTGTTACGTTTGGGATGCCGAAGGCAAAAAATACCTCGACTTGTACGGTGGCCACGCTGTAATTTCAATTGGTCACAGTCACCCGCATTATGTCGGGAAAATTCAGAATCAGCTTTCTGATATCGGGTTTTATTCCAACTCGATACAAAATCCGTTGCAACATGAACTGGCTGGGAAACTCGGCAGGCTTTCGGGTTGTCACGATTATCAGCTTTTTTTGTGTAATTCGGGCGCCGAAGCCAACGAAAATGCCATCAAACTGGCATCGTTTGTAACTGGCCGGAAAAAGTTCATCAGTTTTACCAAAGGTTTTCATGGCCGGACTTCGGCTGCTGTTGCCTTAACCGACAA
>JBBIVS010000279.1:0-5510 GCA_037439605.1 Draconibacterium sp.
TTCAGATGAGTACAACCCTACAAAGGGTATTGCAAAACAAGCCAACCAGGGACCGGCAACAACAATTATCGACGGGCTTGCTGTTGGTATGTATTCAACCTGGATTCCAGTAGTGACAATTGTACTAGGAATTATGGGCTCGTTTTTGGCTGCCGGCGGTGCAACACATTTTGCAATGGGTGTTTACGGTATTGGTTTTGCCGCTGTGGGTATGCTTTCAACACTTGGAATCACTTTGGCAACCGATGCATTTGGCCCGATTGCCGATAATGCCGGCGGAAATGCAGAGATGGCTGAACTTCCGAAAGAAGTTCGGGAAAGAACAGACGCACTTGATATGCTTGGCAATACCACTGCCGCTACCGGAAAAGGATTTGCAATTGGATCTGCAGCATTAACTGCAATGGCGCTTATTGCTGCTTACATGGAAGAAGTGAGGTTGTGGTTTGGTAAAGTTGCAAAAGCAGGCGAGGGTTTTGTTTCAAAAGGCGAATATGTTTTTTATAACGATGTGGCCCCTGCTGTTGGAGAAGGAATTAAAGCTGTAAAAATATCGACAGCATCGGTAAAAGAGTTGGCTGCTTCGTATGATGTAACTCTTTTTAACCCGTTGTTTTTAGGTGGTTTGTTCCTGGGTTCAATGATGGCATTTGTGTTCAGCGCAATGACAATGAAAGCAGTTGGCCGCGCTGCCGGTGCAATGGTTGATGAAGTTCGCCGCCAATTCCGCGAAATTAAAGGAATCATGGAAGGCAACGCTGTTCCTGAATATGCCAAATGTGTTGAAATTTCGACCAAAGGTGCTCAAAAGGAAATGTTGCTTCCGTCGTTAATTGCAATTATAGTTCCTGTTGTAGTTGGCGCTACAATGGGTGTGGCCGGTGTTATTGGCCTTCTTTCAGGCGGTTTAACAGCGGGTTTTACACTTGCAGTATTTATGAATAATGCCGGTGGCGCCTGGGATAACGCAAAAAAATTCATCGAAAAAGGCAATTACGGTGGTAAAGGAAGCGAGGCACACAAAGCTGGTGTTGTTGGCGATACGGTTGGCGACCCGTTTAAAGACACCGCCGGCCCGTCGTTAAATATCCTGATTAAACTGATGACAATGGTTTCGGTGGTTATGGCAGGATTAACGGTTACATTGAGTTTATTGTAAAAAAATTGATTTATATTTCAGAAAACCATCCGTTTTTTTAAGCGGATGGTTTTTTTATGTCAAAAATCACGAAATTTAAATTGATTCTTGAACAAAATAACTCTATTTTTAGTTTTTCAAATTAAAACGAATAAAATCAATTAAAAACAATAATTATGGCAGATCTTTCAGCAACCTACATGGGTATTAAACTAAAAAACCCGTTGATTCTTGGCGCAAGTAACCTGGTAACCAAACCCGATGCAATTAAGCAGATTGAGCAGGCAGGAATAGGCGCAATCGTTTACCGCTCGCTGTTCGAAGAACAAATTCAGTTGGAAAGTTTACAAATGGACGAAGAGTTATCGGAATACGAAAACCGGAATGCGGAAATGACAAAATTGTTCCCGGGACTTGAACATGCCGGGCCAAAAGAGCATTTGTACAATGTTGCAAAGCTTAAAAAAAGCGTTAACGTTCCGGTTTTTGCGAGTTTGAATGCTATTTATGAACCTACCTGGGTTGAATATGCAAAGGAATTGGAAAAAACAGGCGTTGATGGACTGGAGTTAAATTTATATGCTGTACCCGGTTATTTCGAAGTTACCGGCCAGTCAATCGAAGACAAACAGGTGCAGGTTGTTAAGGCAGTAAAAAATGCAGTTAAAATTCCGGTGAGTGTAAAAATAAGTTTGTTTTATTCCAACCCACTCAATTTTATTAAAAAGGTTGACGAGGCAGGGGCTGATGCATACGTACTTTTTAACCGGTTTTTTCAGCCTGAAATTGATATCGAAAAGGAAGAGTACTATTATCCCTGGGAACTGAGCAATCCTAAAGACCACATGCTTACCCTCAGGGCAGCCGGTTTGCTTTATGGAAACCTGAATGGCAGCATTTGTGCGAGTCGTGGAATTTATGATGGTGCAGATGTAATAAAAATGATTTTGGCCGGCGCCGATGTTGTTCAAATTGTTAGCACGGTTTACAGAAACCATCCATCGGTTGTTTCCGACATTTTAATGGACATGAACCGTTGGATGGATGAAAAAGGGTACAAAACACTGGATGATTTCCGCGGAAAACTGTCGCGTAAAAACATGAAAGATCCTTTTGTATATCAGCGTGCCCAGTATGTCGAGATTTTATCGAAATCGGAATCGTTTTTTAAGAAGTACCCGATGATTTAAAGAGTTCAAAGTTGAAAGTTCAAAGTTGAAATAGAAACAGGAACCGGAAGGTTCCTGTTTTTTTATGGCTTTTCCTCAGTTTCTTTTGTTGAAGAAAACTGTTTTGCTTCTTTCTTTTTCTTTCGTTTCGAAATCATTTTACCGATTTCTTCTGATGGTGAAAACCTGAGCAGGCTAACAGAAGATGCATTTACGCGCTGAATTTCATCTTCGGTTTGCATTAAATTCTTCATCCTTTCGGATTCTGTGTAACCATCATCGGGAAAAGGTCGAAAATCGAATTCAATTCTCTTTATGTTTGTCATAGCCCGGTCATAATCAGTGCGCTGGCTTGCTGAAACATTTACAGAACGGATTTTGATTGTGTCAATTTCAAGTTTGACTACAGGATTAACCATTATTTCATGTACCGTAACAACTTTTCTAATAAAAGAAATATGGGTAATGATAATAGAATCGCCCGGTAAAACTTTAACATCGAAAATGCCATTTATCCCACTAACCGACTTTGTTGAGTTTCTTTCATTGAAAACATGGGCGTCGGGTACAGGTGTATTTTTTGCATCAACAACCTGTCCCTGAATATGAATTTCCTCCTGCTGGGAAGCAGCATTCAGAAAAGCAAAAACCAGTATGATCAATAGTAGTTGTTTCATCTCTAATTTTCACTTGTAACGAAGTTCGGAAATATGAATGTAAAATAAAACGATGAAAACCTTAAATGTTGTTAATACAAGTATTTTTCCACAATACGCTAAATGTATTCGACCATCACTTTTTTAAAGAATTTACGTTGTAAAATCTTGATTATTCGTTTTACCACATACTTTCTGAGTTCCAGTTCAAGTGGTTGATCAGGATACTGGTGTGCCCAGTTGATGCGGGTTCCCACAATTACGTCAATCACATCGTGCAGAAGCAACAACTTTACGATTTCTTCGGGTGGGCTGTCTCCCAAACGCTTTTCGCTATCGTAGTTTTCAAGTATATCCTCAACTTTGCCCAATGTTAAAATCCCTTCCGAAATCAGTTCAAATCCCTCCATTTCCGCGGTGGGGGGAAGCAAATTTGCTTCTTTTTTTATGTGTTGGATTTTTACTTCGAGGTTTAGTTCGCGGGCAATAATTTCAGCCGTTGTTCCTCCACAAATAATTTTTTTTCCTTCAAAATTTTTAATTCTTCCAACAAAATCGAAATCCTTTACCTTATAAAATGGCGGGCCTGTAATTAGCATAAATTTGCGGGGTTCACGGAAATAAATTACACCGCACGTGGCATCGTCCTGTAAAATAAAATTATCCAACATTACCGCCTGGTTCAGTATTTTTCGTGCCAGTTTTGTTGCCGAAATATCGGCCATACGGTTAACCTGGTTAATGGCAAATTCCTCAACTTTATCGAGGCCCCAGCCCATTGACGATTGTTCACTGCCCAGCCCTGACTGGGTAATTCCATCCGATAAAAATATTAAACGATCTTCCTTTAAGGCAGTAAATTCACGACAGCGAAGCAGCTTACCGAGATTTTCATCACCCCTGACTTTTAATTCATATTCTTTGGGCAGAAATGATTTCCCATTTCGAATGATTAACACCCGGGGATTGTCGTAATTGGTAATTCGCACATGGCGGTCGGGATCAAGTTCAATAATGGTAAAAGTGGCATAATTTTCCTTTCCGTCGCTGCTTTTTGGCAGCGCATTCATTATAATCCGAGCAGCAATTTCGGGCTTTGTATGCATTTTTGTGTATTTTGCAGCCATTGTTGCTGTTAGTGTTGCCAAAACACTTGCTTTTATTCCATGACCAATACCATCGCTGAGAACCAAAATGTTACGGCCTTCGCCCCTGCTTGTATCCGACAAAAATACATCTCCGCAGGCAGTTTCTCCAAGTGGTTTTTTTTGCTGAACATCAATTTCAATATGAAATTCCGGATTATTCGTCGTCGTCATAGCGGTACGATTCAATAATTGAGTTTAGTAATTCTTCAATTTCCGCGGCATTCTCGCCCAACAGGAAAGCAATTTTCTGAACCATTTCAATATTTTGTTTATTAATGCGTTGTGCCCGGCTTATTATTTCGTCACGCACCAGTTTTGGGGCCGACATGTCGCGGATAACCGCTCCAACCACTTTGTTTTTGTATAGTGTTACAACCGAAATATGGATTAATTTATTTTGAAGTTTAAGGTCTCGCTCCAGATTATCCTCGCCCGATTGCATTACACTGGTCAGCATTTTTAAAATAATATCGGGCACAAGTACCTGAATGGCAGCTCCCTTAAGCCCCGGAATGGTTTCATAAAGCTCAAGGGTTTCTTCGCCCATGAGACGGGCAAAACTTTCATTCGAATCAACTACTTTGTAATTACTGTCGATAATAACAATTCCGGCGCTGATTTTATGAAGCATTTGCGAGGATACTTCCATTGTTTCCTGTGCTTTTTCAAGCCGTTTCTGGGTTTTCTTGAGTTCTGTAATATTAATAATCGAACCTACAATTCCTATAATTTCGTTGTCATTGTTCCTGATAACGGCCTTGTTCATAATTACATCGTGCGCTGTACCGTCTTTGTGTTTTATTTGAGTTTCGTAAACTTGTTCGTCAGGTTTGGCCAACAACTCCTGGTCATGTCTGAAATAGGTTTCAGCAGCCTCTTTTGTATGTATATCGAAAACAGATTTCCCCAATATATCGGCCTTCGTTCTTCCGGTAAATTTTTCGTGCGATTTATTGCACATTTGATAAATCCCCTTCAAATCACGGTAGTAGATGGGTATGGGCAGGGCGTCAATTAATTTCTGATGAAAATCAGGATCGTCGATATTACCTTTAAAAGTTGAATTTTTGTCGTAAATCATGGTGTTGTTTTTATACTTGAATATGGGCTGAAAAGTAAGTAATTATAACCTTTATTTCAACTTAATTTTGATGTTTTAAAAATGAAAATTATTTGGTTTAAAATCACTTTTTAAAAAGGCATTACAACTATCTTTGCCCTGATTTTGGTATTTTTTTTGAAATATGAATTAAAGTTATTCAAAGTGAATATAGCTGAAATAATAGAACTGACTGAAGCCCGCGTTTTTGCCGGCAACCCTGATAAACAAATTAACATTGAAAGGGCATTCAGCTCCGATTTAATGAGCGACGTGCTTACTCTCGACGACCATCACATT
>JBBIVS010000280.1:0-2423 GCA_037439605.1 Draconibacterium sp.
GTTATTATACTTTTTTGCCATTTTTTTATCGGTTGTTAAGTTTAATCTGTCCAGTGGACTTTGTATCCGCTTAATTGTTTTTTTGGTTGCATGTTTTTTTTTCAAGGTTAAAACTATGGGTCGATTTGATTTTATAAAAGAGATACCAAGATAGTAAATTTGAAAACAGTAAACATAAAACAGACTGTTTATTTTTCAGTCCTTCACTCCTTCTGTTTTTCTGACCTTCTGTTTTTCAGTCCCTCAGCCCCTCTGGCCTCACCTCACAATCCACTCCTCGGGATTCAGTTTTTGATTTTCGAGCCAAATTTGGAATTTAAGTATCGATTTGTTGCCGTCTTCAGCATCGGTATAAACTGTGCCAATGGTTTGTTTTGTTGAAACTTTATCGCCCATTTTAACCGTTACCTCGCGGAGGTTCGAATAAACAGTGAGATATTTTCCATGCCTGATGATTACCGCCGTGTTTCCACCGGCAATACCAAAAACTCGGCTCACCTCGCCGTTAAAAACAGAACGCACTTTTGCGCCGGCTTCGGTTGCAATGCTAATCCCGTTGTTGCGGGTTTGCACGTTGGCCAGTACCGGGTGCTGGTTAATACCAAAATGTTCGGTAATCACTCCCCTTTCTACCGGCCAGGGCAAACGTTTTTTGTTTTGTGCAAAGTTATCGCCAACCAGTTTTTGTTCGGGCGTGAGCGAAAAACCGGTGGTTCCGGCGGCTTTGCTTTTCCGGGCTTCTTCTTCAACTATTTTCTGAATTTCCCTCTCCAATCGCTGCTCAATTTCCCGCTGTTGCTGAAGTTTTTTTCGCAGGTCCTGCTGTTCTTTCTGCAATTTTTGCACTTCAGCATTTTTTTGGGTTTTTTCCTGCGAGAGTTGTTGCGCTTCTTTTTTTGTATCGCTAACCAACTGAATTTTAATGAGCTTTTGCTGTTCGAGGTTTTCGGCTTTTTTATTTAAAACCTCCTGGATAGCCTCGATAATTTCGGTCTGGCTTTGCCGGTAGGCTGTGTAATGTTTCATGTATAAATACCGGCGGTATGCCTGGTTTGCATTTTCGGCCGACAGTAAAAAGAGAATCTGGTCGTAAGCATGCCGACTGCGGTATGCCGAACGGATTAATTCTGCATACTCCTTTTTTAACTCTTTTATATCATCCGTCATTAACTTAATTGCCTGTGTATTATTATCAATAAGCTGCTGGTAGAGGTTAATTTCATTGTTAGTTGCTGATATTACCGTATTGCGCTGTTCAATCTGTCGGTTTAACAGCTGAAGCCGGTTGAGCGATAATTTCTGGTTTTTCTGAACTTCGGTAAGCAGTTTTGTGGTGTACCTGATTTCATTTTCTGCCTCCAGTTTTTTCTTTTGCAATTCGTCAATCGTCTGTGAAAAACCAATGAAACACTGAAAAATTAATAAACCAGTAACCAGTAAAACCCTCATTCGAAATCGTGAATTTTATTTTTGCGAATGTAACAGATAAGAATTTAATTTACCCTGATTTGTTTATATTTTTCGGGAATTTCCAAATTTAAGGAATCGATTTTGTCGGTTGAAAAACCACTCATTCTTACTTTTAGCAAAATGTTGTCCGACTCCGAAACAAAGTTCATATCGATGGCGCCCGGGTAATCTTTATTCAGAACTTTTTCAAATTCATCAAAATTCATTTCCATTTTCCTGTGGTTTGTTTTGTCTTCGATAAGTAATTTGATGAGGCCAAAATTTGTTGGGTTAACATACATTTTCTGAAGTATTAACGCATTGTCTTCCAACCGTTTTAAACGCCTTTCAATTTTTTGTGTTTTGCCTTTTTCTTCCAATTTAAAAACTCTCTTTTCCTTTTCCGACTGAAGTACATACATTCCTGATTCAACAGACGTGGTAAAAGTTTTAAAATCCCTGTCTTTGGGATCATTCCTGTATGAAAATGCATTGTTTGAAATGATGGACTGGACAGTTAAAAAATCGAGGTCGATGTTCAGGTAATTGCTCAAAAAGGTGTAGTCGTCGATAAAATAATTCCGGTCGATGTAGTTTACGTATATCACGCTGTCGGGGGTAAGCAAAACGCGTCCAACCGGAATATTTAACTTGGTAATTGAAGCTAATATTTTCTTGTCCCTGATTGCCTTTAAACTAATTCTGAATGAGGTTTTTGACTGGTTGCCTGTAAACTGGCAGATAATCCGGCTGATTGATAAATTTTCGTAAACCAGGCTGTTTTCCTGAATATGTTTCAGGAGTTTTAGAGTACTTAACGGTTTTATTTCTGGCTTTAAAATTTCGCGTGTTGCCTTACACGATGAAAAACCAATTGCAAACCCTGCCAACAAAGCAAGCAACAGAATTTTAAACGAAGAATAAAACCTGCCCATATCCCTATTCTTCAATATATTTTTGTTCACGGATTTTAC
>JBBIVS010000280.1:2500-5503 GCA_037439605.1 Draconibacterium sp.
ATTGAGCATAAACAGAATATCGCCGTAATGTTCAAGCATAACAGCGTTATCTTCTCCACCATATTTTATGGCCGCCTCCATATAAAATTTTGCCAGCGTGTAATTTCCTTTTTTGAAGAGTACCCAGGCATATGTGTCGAGGTAAGTGGCGTTATCCGGAAAACGTTCAATTACCTTTGCGCTCATTCTTTCGGCTTTGTCCAAATCGCGGCCAACCAATGAAAGATAATACGCATAATTATTCAACCCTATATAATTATCAGGGCTCAGTTCAACCGATTTATCAAATATTTTGAAGGCTTCGTCAATTTTATTTTGCTTGTGGAGCGCCTCGCCTTTCAGCATCAGCAATTGTCCTTTTAACGCGGGGTTGTCAACCACAAAGTCCAAACCTTCGTCAATAACGCCAATGGTTTCTTCATATTTTTCTAATTGAATGCAAGCCACACTTTTCAGCAGGTAAACATTGGGCTGATTGGGAAACAACTCAATTGCAGTGGCGCTGTGTTCATAAAGACCCCTCCAGTCCTGTAAATCATTGTCGATAAACAGCAACCTTTCCCAAATCATGTAATCATTGCTTTCCAGCTCAAGGGCTTTTAAAAGCGCTGTTCTTCCATCAGCGAGTTTATTTTTTCGCAAGAAATTATCGGCCTGAATTGTGTAAACCAAAAACTCTTCGGGGTGCGATTCCAACAGAATATTAATCAGTTCCAATTCTTTTGCATCTGTAAGTTTCGATTGTTCGCGGCTGGAAACCAACATCATATACAACTGTACCTTGGTTTGCAATTCCACATTTTTACTTGAAAATCCCTTTTTGGTCTCTTCAAACGATTTTTCAACCTGGTTATTTTCGAGATAGAAATTGGCAAGCGAAAAATGAACAAACCCGCTTTCAGGATCAAGTTCAAGTATTTTATTATAGTTTTTCAGTGCATTTACACTGTCGCCCTGACTTTGATACAGATCGGCGAGTAAACCGTAATACCTTGATTCATACGGGTTGCTGCTGATTAGTTTTTCGATTTCCTGAAAAGCTTTGTCCACCTGCCCGTTTAACAGGTACAACTCCTGAATTTCAACAGAAATCTGTTCGTTAATCCCTGTTTTTTGCTCAAGTGTTTTGTATGTTTTAATAGCATCATCGTATTTTTTGGCGTTGGCCAACATCATGGCCTTGGTGTATAAAAATTGTTGGTTTTCAGGGTCCTTTTTCAACAAATCGTCATAAACACGAGCAGCGTCATAAAATCTTTTGGTTTGCTGGTAAATTTGTGCCAGCATTTGTTTGTACCAAACATTGCTTGGATTGATACTTATGGCTTTTTCGAGCAGCAAAGTTGCACTGGTAAAATCGTTATTTGCCGCATGGATAGTGGCCAGTTCGTACATCGCTGCTGAAGATCCGGGGTCAATTTCTATACAACTCGATAAAATTTGAATTGCATTTTGCGGATTTCCAAGCATTTTTTGCTTCAACGCTTCCGAAAACAGGTAATCAAACTCCATTTGCTTTTGTTCCGGTAAGTTGGTTTTTTGTCTTTCTACAGCAGCATTTACCACTTGTTGTTCAGTGATTTTTTTATTCCCCGAACATGAAAGAACTGCAACAAACAGAGCGATAATACTTAAATTCCTGAATAATTTCTTCATTTTCCTATTTTTTTCCTGTGTGGCCAAAACCACCCTCTCCCCTATTGGTTTCCTCCAGTTTTTCCACCAAATTCCATAGCACTGTTTCGTGCGATGCAATAATCATCTGGCAAATTCTCTCCCCGTTTTCAATTACAAAATCTTCGTTCGATAAATTGATTAAAATAATGCCCACTTCTCCTCGGTAATCGGCGTCAATTGTTCCAGGGGAGTTTAAAACGGTAATTCCCTTTTTAAGTGCCAGGCCGCTTCTTGGGCGGATTTGAGCCTCGAAACCTTCAGGTATTTCAACAAATAAACCTGTTGGGATCAGTTTTCTTTCCAACGGTTTTAACACAACCGGATCCGGCAAAAATGCACGCACATCCATTCCAGCTGAAAGTTCGGTACTGTATGCCGGCAGTTCGTTATTCGATTTATTTACAATTTTAATTAACATTTTATTTCACCCTTTTTTTTGGGAACCGCAAATATATAGATTTATAAAGATTTACCAGTTTCTGTTAACATTATTTGTGTGTTGAAAATCTGGTTTCAAGTTGTTGGATAACAATTAAATGAACATAAGGTTCGCCATAATATCATCGGAAACAAACAATCCCTTTTCGGTTAAAGTGTAAATACTGTTTTGTTGTTTAACCAAACCGGTTTCTAAATATTTATTGATGCTAATTAAAAACCACGTTGCCTTTTGGGGGCCAAAACGCGTTTTTAGTTCGTCGGCCGAAACTCCCCAAATTGTTCGGATCCGGGTTAAAATATACTCGTTGAACTTGTTGTTTTCGCTCAGAATTTCTTCTTCGGAATAAGGCAAACCAGATTCCAATGCTTTTATATAGCTTTCGACATGAGCAATATTCCACCGTCGTGAAATGCCATTAAAAGAATGGGCCGACGGGCCAAGCCCAAGGTATTTTACGCCCCGCCAGTATGCTGAATTGTGTTTTGAATATTTCCTGTTTTTTGCAAAGTTTGAAATTTCGTATTGTTCGAAATTGTTTTCTTTTGTCATTTCAATTAATATCTGAAACTGACTTACACTTTCTGCTTCTGTCAGTTCTTTTAATGTTCCCTTTTTAAGCCAGGTGTAAAAAGCTGTTCCTTCGTGATAAGTTAAATGATAGGCAGAAAGATGTTGAACGGGCAACTCAAAAACCTGTTTTAAGTCTGATTTCCATCGATTCACGGATAAACCAGACAGGCCGTAAATTAAATCAACACTAATATCGTTGAACCCTGTTTTGGCCGCATTTTCTACGGCCTCAATTGCCTGAGCAGCATCGTGCCGGCGGTTCATTTTTTTTAATATTTCATTTTGAAATGATTGAATTCCAATGCTTAACCTAC
>JBBIVS010000281.1:0-5479 GCA_037439605.1 Draconibacterium sp.
CATTCTGTATTGAAGATGCAGAAACATCACTGTTGCCAATTATGCCTGATTTTGTATTGCATCGGTTGGAGGTTGAACTGGCAATGGATGCAGTTGACGACTTATGAATTCCGTTGTATGTAGTTAACGCCCATGTTATTCTGCTTCCATCAAAGCGGGCTTGCCATGTTCCTGTTCCGGGCAAAAACAAAACCGGTTGGTTACTGTTTTCAAATTTCCCAGTGCCCGTAATCCTGTTTTCGGGACCTCTAGCGACATAAACAGGTTGCGCATTTGGATTTTCATATCTGAAGTTTGCGATAAAACTATACCCATTTGCATCTGTTGGTATTGGCTCAATACAAACAAGGCTTACTTTAACGTTTTTGGTACCTGGCCCATAAGGGTTTACGTAAAGTGTACCATTATAGGCAGTTAATAAATAGTTCGCCGCACTTGCAAATGGAATAATCTGATAAGTTCCGGCCAGCCCTGAATAACCTGGATTTAAAGTGAAAGTTAGCGAAGTAACCACATCAGGTTTCTCGTTGTTGACTAAACCGGTAAACGTGGCTGTAAATGCCGGCAGAGGATCGCCCGTTTTAATCACTTTATCATCGGCTCTGACGGTAGCAGGAGCCTGCTGTATAATAAATGTTGCAGTATTTTCTCCCTCATAATTCAGGTCGTTAATTTTGGCAACCACCTGGTAATAACCTGCATTTACAGGTAATGTTGAATTACCGTTGAAAGTAAAGTCAACCTGCAAGCCTTCCGGTTCGGTTATCACTGTGGGTTGCATTCTAATGCCACTGTAAATTTTGGTAAGGTCTTCCTCAACAAAGTTTACTGTTGCCTGCGCGGGTGTTACTGTAAGTATGCCAAGTCTGTATTTTACATTAAAGTTATCCGAAAGCAGTGAACCGGGCACTATCAGGTGCTTTCCAACTGTTTTTCCCGTTATCAGGTTAATTGAACGTAAAACAACATTTCCTGGAACTGTGCCTCCAAGTATTGAAATATCGCTGCTGCTCAAAATAATTATTGCTTCGCTGTTGCTGTTTTGATTAACGGTTCCGGAATTTACAAGTGCTGTGCTGTTAACCAGTGCCGTAGCGTTTACCAAAGCAGTGGCATTCACCAGGTTTCCGTTTTCGTCAAAAGTATTCACCAATGCCGTTCCGTTTACAAGTGCTTTGGCATTAACAAGGGCAGTGGCATTCACCAGCGCAGTTGCGTTAACCAATGCAGTGGCATTGAGTAATGCCTGCGGATCAATAAAAGTTCCGTTAACAAGTGCAGTCGCATTCACCAAAGCTGTAGCCTGGCTAATCATGAAACTTTTGTTGACCAAAGCAGTTGCATCGAGCAAGGGTTGCCCCAATTCGTTAACAAGAGCGGTTGCATTTACAAGCGCAGTTGCATTCACCAAAGCTGTGGCATGGGTTTGCTGAAGCTGGGTCAATATTTCCGCATTATCTTTAGGACTGATTGTTACATTGTTCACCGAATTATCAACGCTGTTAAAAATATATTCAAACTGAATTTCACCCGGTTCCTCGCCATAAATGATTGATTTATCAACGGGTTTAACAATCAAATCCATTTTTTCAATCGTGAGAATGCCTTTTTTGAATACAAAATCAAAGCGGTTAAGCAATGAAATATCATGCGGATTGGTGGGAGTAATATTACTCAGGGGATTTAAAGGATCAGAAGAGGAAGGTTTAATTTCCCACAAACCGACATTACTCAAACTATTAGCAACAGTTTCGAATGAAATTGCCATAATTCTTTCAATTTCATCTGCAGATAAACCGGATTCTGATAAAGGTTTGCTGCCGTTAATGGTTTCGAGTGAATAAGTTGCAGTAAAAACAGGCAGGACTTCACCAAACTTTTTGCTTTTGTCATCAATTCGTACAAGAATTTTTTCTTTTGTGGAAAAATAAAGCGGATTTGAGAAACCACCATCGGATCCATTGGTTTGAGGCAATGGTTCGTTATACACCTGAATGACCGGGAACAAATCGTTAAATTCAGGAATGATGGCTTTGAGTACATTGTCGCCTTCCCGAATGGTTTCAGTTGACAAGGGTTTACCATTGAAATAGATAGACGTTTCAGGAGTAAAATATTCACCGGTAACTGTAACCTCAACAGGTTCGAGGCCTGGTGTAAGAGACTGATCATAAAATAAATCAAAAACCTGCGAAGAAGGATTTGCCATTGTAAGCAAAGCTTTATCGGCCTGAATAAATCCATAACCGGTTTCAAAATCAAACCCGGGTGTATTCATGTTAATGGCCGTACTTTGCAACAATGTTTTTATATTGGCAGGTGAAATGTCAGCGTCATAAAATTTTGAACGTGCTTCAATAATCAGGGCCGCAACACCTGCTGCATGTGGAGCGGCTGCTGAAGTGCCAAAGAAATTTGGAAAACGATCATTATCAATGTTTAATCCACCCAGATCAACTGTTGTGTTAACGCCATTTGGAGCTGTTATCTCAGGTTTGTTCCTGACAATCCCGTTAACAGGAGTTCCGCCTGCCGATGAAAACGATGCAATTGCAGGCGGATTAACACCAAAAGCCGGAGTATTGCTGTAAATCACGGCGCCAACGGCTATTGCGCCTTCAGCATTTGCCTGGCCAACCAGGGTTGAACTTCCTTCACTGTATTCATTAAACGTAAGATTGCCCCTAAAAACCACATATTTTAAAAATACATTGTTTCCACCAAACGCTTTCACTATCATGATGTTGGATTGCGCCCCACCTTTTGCTACCGTAAAGGGAAGTATCTCAATTGGTTGACCTCCTATATTGTTTCTGTTGAATCCAAAAAGAGTATTTCCAATATTGTTGGTCAGATAAATATCAAGATCGGTATTGGTTTTTTCATTCCCGGAACCATCCTCCCATTGCAGTACAATAGTATAATTTCCTTCTTCCAGCGAGATACTCTGGTAAATATCATTTCCACCGTTACCGGCAAAATTGTGCGCCACACCTGAAATACCCGATGGCACTGACCCTGAAACAAATGGGCCCTGATAAGATTTTTTGCCATAATTACCGGCAGCAGAAAAATATGTAACACCATCCTCTTTAACTTTATCAACTGCTTTGGCAATTATGCCATCAATCAGGAAAGGTTGCGTAATGTAAGTAACATCGTCAACAATAACATCGCACCCTGCATCTTTCAAATCAAAAATACCTTTGGCAAAATCCGTTGCATTGATAAAACCAGTTCTGAACGCCAGATTGGCTTTTGGGGCAATATCATGAATGATTTGCAGCATCGCCCTTCCTTCGTCAGACTTTGCGCCAAACGGATATTCAAGTAACACTTCAACAGGATTTGAATTCTCCGGATTTCCGGGTCCCGGAAGGTCTCCTTTTAGTACATCATCCTGTGCCGGATTGCCACTTAAAGAATTGAAACTATCAGAAATGACACCAACCTTTACGCCTTCTCCCTTTAATTTAAAACCACTTCGCGCAAAATCAGACCGCATGGCTACATCACCCAAACTTGTTATTATGCCGGAAGTGGCGATGGGTGGATAAACCGGCCTGACAAAATTAATGTAAGTACCAAGGCTGTTGAGCGACAAGAGGTTAAGGATAGGAATCTTACCTGTAATTGTAACCTGACTGTCGTCGTTAAAAACATCATTCAGTCCGTACGAATTTTTAAGCAGGTTTAGCAAAAATTCATATTGTCCATCCAAAACATTGATTTCAATCAGTACATCAGAACCAAAAATCTGGAAAATGTCATTGGTCTTCAGTGTCCCTCCGGCTAAATAAAAATTGTAGAGCGAAGTTAATTCGGGGCCAATGATTGATGTCAGTTTGCCACGGGCAGGAGGCGCATAGTAGGGGAATATATTCTGCGAATTGCAATTAAGAACATTCTGGAAATCCTCTGCGGTAAAAGCTGCCTGTAATAAATCACTTCCTGCTTTCACCTGGGTTCGCTGATTCTGTAATCTTCCTGAAAGTGTATATGTAATTAAAAATTCTCCTGGTGTTCCGCTGCCAAAACCTGAAGTACCTGTAATTCTGAATCCGTTAAAAGGGTCACCTGCCAGATTTGGCCCCAGCTCTATATTTTTATAATTCAGGTTGCCCGAAATCATTGTAATAAAAACATTGGAATATGTACCGGGTTTTGCTTCAACCGAATATCTTGCCATTGGTTTGGATCCATCAGTTTGTCCATTGTGTTTAACGTTTAGCTGAATGGTGTAGCTGTTATTCCCATTATCGGTAACCGACCTGATACTTGTTGTGTATCCCTGTCCGTGATTTTTGGGTATTTCACAGTTACCCTGAGCTTTTGCTTTTGAATTGTTAAACAAGGAAAAAACAGTGAAAATTCCGATTGTCATCAAGAAGAAAAACTTTTGATGGTGTTTACTATTTTTCATGGGTAATCAATTTTATTTTAAAACGAACTTTATTGCAATTAGAAAATCAACTTTACAACACTCAATTTTAACCAACTCAAAAAACAGATACTGTAAAAATCAATTTATACAAATTAAAGGATAAAAAGAATAAAAGACAATAAAAACTTATATTAAACTAACAAATGATTAACAATTAATGTTCAATAATTTATTGATTATGAAAGTGAATTAAGTTCAAAATTTCAACTGAAAAACAAAACCAAATTATTCAGAAAAATTCTCAGTGAAATTATAAACTAAGAAAATAATATGTCCTTATTATCCTGGATTTATACTTTTTATCAAAATCCTGAAAACCAGTTTATTGGTTGATTCATATTGATAAAACTGCGGTGAATTCAGTACCCTGGCCTTCTTTTGCTCCACCATTATCTCTCCGCCATGCGCCTTAACAATATCATACGCCAGCGAAAGCCCCAGTCCAGTGCCAGAGCCGGTTGGTTTTGTAGTGAAAAAGGGCTGGAAGATTTTATCTTTTATTTCCGGCGGAATTCCGGGTCCATTGTCCTTAACGGAAATTTGGATTCTGTCGTTCATCTTTGTTGTTGACACTTCGACAAGGGGCTGATAACTTTTCAAAAGTTCTGAACTTTGGAAAAGTTTGCTTTGCTCTGAAACCGCATAAAAAGCATTATTTATTAAATTCAGCAAAACCCTCCCAATATCCTGCGGAACTATATTGATTTTGGGAAGGTTAGGGTCGAAATCTGTTTTGAACTCAGCATTAAAGCTTTTGTCCTTTGCCCGCATTCCGTGATATGCCAGACGTAAATATTCATCGGCCAAGGCGTTGATATCGGTTGGTTCTTTTTGGCCTGAACTGGTTCGCGAGTGTTGTAGCATTCCTTTTACAATATCTGCAGCGCGTTTTCCGTGGTGGTTAATTTTTTGGAGGTTTTGTTCAATATCGCCAGCAATCTCTTTTGCCAATTGCCAGTTGCCAACTGCCAGTTCATCATTCATTTCGCCAATTAACTCCTTACTCACTTCACTAAAGTTATTGACGAAGTTCAG
>JBBIVS010000282.1:0-857 GCA_037439605.1 Draconibacterium sp.
TGTACGCCAAAACCTTTTAACGACGAAGTTTCAAAATGTCTTTTCAACCGGTCGGTAGCGGCATCGTCGGTGTAAACCCAGTCTTCAAGATTAAAGGTGTAATATTTCGAGCCGAAAATTTCGCTGAATTCACTTCCCCGTCCACGCTGAAACAAAACTTCCTTGGGCTGAAATGAGTTCAGCAGTTTGTCGATGTATTCATATTTTCCCTGTGCAGTTAAAAATTCACCTGTCGAAATATCGAGAAAAGCAACACCAGCCATTTTTTTGTCGAAATGAACCGATGCCAGAAAATTGTTTTCACGGTTTTCAAGAATATTGTCGTTGATGGAAACTCCGGGTGTGACCAACTCTGTGATACCGCGTTTTACGATTGTTTTTGTGAGTTTCGGATCTTCCAACTGCTCGCAAATTGCCACCCTCTGGCCGGCGCGCACCAGTTTTGGTAAATAGGTGTCGAGCGCATGGTACGGGAATCCGGCCAATTCGACGTAACTCGCTGCACCATTGGCCCGGCGGGTTAAAGTTATCCCCAAAATCCCGGCGGTTTTAATAGCATCCTCGCCAAAAGTTTCGTAAAAATCGCCTACCCTGAACAGTAAAACTGCATCAGGATGTTTCTCCTTGATGGCATAATATTGCTTCATCAAAGGAGTTTCAATATATTTTTTTGTATCGGTCATTCACTGGCAAAGATAATTTTTTGAAGGGTGAAGGAAAAAATTCGGGTTGAAATAAATTCAGGCAGATAACGACTTTTTAATCTTTTATTTCAATATTTGCAATTATTATTTAAAGATGGGATGAAATGAGTTGCACAGGATGTTCATTGAATAATGCAGGAAACACTTTTATTG
>JBBIVS010000282.1:867-5177 GCA_037439605.1 Draconibacterium sp.
AGTTGGCTGAATGATTTGCCCGACACTTCAGATAAATCTGATATTGTTGAGGTAAAATTTAAGTCAACACGAAGGGAATATTTCTCGAACAGCGAACAAATGGAAATAAAAAGAGGCGATAAAATTGTTGTTGCCACCTCACCCGGGCATGATATCGGCGAAGTGATGCTGACAGGCTACCTAGCCGAAAAGCAGTTTAACCGGAAAGTCAGAAATCCTTCGACATACAAGCTAAATACGATTTACCGGAAAGCAACGCCAAACGATATTAAAATCCTGCAGGAAGCACGTGATCGCGAAAAACCAACAATGATTAGGGCAAGGCAAATTGTGAACGAATTGGGCCTTGACATGAAAATTGGCGATGTTGAATTCAGGGGCGACAACCGGAAAGCCATTTTCTATTATCTTGCTGAAGGCCGGGTTGATTTCAGGGAACTGATTAAACGTTACGCCCGCGAGTTTGGGATTCAGATTGAAATGAAGCAGATTGGCGCACGGCAGGAAGCCGGAATTGTGGGCGGAATTGGCTCTTGTGGCCGCGAACTTTGCTGCTCGAGCTGGCTCACCAATTTTAAGACCATCCCTTCGGGCGCGGCATTAAAACAGGGACTTTCGCCGGCTGCATTAAAAATGTCGGGGGCGTGCGGCAAACTCAAATGCTGTTTAATGTATGAACTGGATTCTTACATTGAAGCCCAAAACGATTTTCCGCAGGAACTGCTCAACCTTGAACTTGCCAAAGGCATTGCAAAACCATTTAAAACCGATTATCTTAAAAAGGAAATCTGGTACAGTCTTGAAGGAAATGCCAATACAATTTTTAATTTATCGGTTCAGCACGTAAAGGATATCATTCAGAAAAACAAAAGGGGAATCAGACCTGAAATAAATTCGGTTTCAAAAGAAGGAAAAGAAGAAATCAAAATGGAAGTGAAACTGGATGACCGTATCGACAGGTTTGATAAAAACAGGAAAGTTTTAAACAAAAAGAGAAAATCGAAATTTAAAAACAAACCTGCGGTGAACACAAAATTTATTGTGAATAAAAACCTGAATTGATTTTTATTTTTTGCAAATAACAGTCATCCCGTCGCGCAACGGCAGGATGACTTTTTCAATGCGGTCGTCGTTTCTTACCATTTCATTAAACTGAACAATTCCCCGGGTTTGAAAATCATCGGCTGCAGGTTCGTCCAATACTTTTCCACTCCACAAAGTATTGTCGGCAATGATGTAGCCGCCGCTGTTTACTTTATCGAATACCGCTTCATAATAGGCCGGGTACTCGGGTTTGTGTGCATCAATAAAAACCAGGTCGAAAGTTTCAGTTATCGTTGGAATTATCTCCAGAGCCGGGCCAATCCGTTGTTCAACTTTTTGCTGAATCCCTGCTTTTTCGAAATATTTTTTTGCAAAACTTTCAAGTTCATCATCAATTTCGATGGTGATTAATTTTCCACCTTCCTGAAGACCTTTAGCAAGGCATATTGCCGAATAACCTGTAAAAGTTCCAAGTTCGAGAATATACGTTGGCCGGATCATTTTCGAAAGCAACGAAAGCACCAGGCCCTGCAAATGCCCGGAAATCATGCGGGCTCCCACCACTTTGAGGTGTGTTTCGCGATCGAGCTCCTTCAGAATTTCATCTTCGGGCTCAATATGATTTAAAATATATTTGTCGATTTCTTTTAAGCGGTTCATAACCTGAAGATTATTGATAAACCAGAACGCTCATTTTCGATTCGTCAAGAATTTCGTTGGCCACTTCAAGCAGGTTTTCTGAGGTAATTGCCTCAATTTTCCTGAAAACTTCACTGAGCGGATCAACCTGGTTATACAACAGATAACTTTTACCGATGGCCAGCATCAAATCGTCGTGACTTTCAACTGAAACCGCAATCTGACCAAGCAACTGCTTTTTTGCCTTGCTTAACTGCACCTCCCCCAATTTGCTGTCGCGCAACATTTTAAATTCCTTCTTAACCAATGTAAGCGCTTTTTCATAGTTTTCCTTGTCGGTGCCAAAATACACGTTAAACAATCCGGTGTCAGTGTAAGCCGTGTAACCCGATTCAATGTTGTACGCCATTCCCCGCCGCTCCCGCAAGGCAAGATTAAGCCGCGAATTCATCGCAGGCCCGCCAATAATATTATTGAGCAAAACCATCACAATCCGGCCGGGATGTTTCACATCATAAGCAATATTGCCCAAAACACAGTGGGTTTGAAATGTGTCTTTTTCCTCTGTTCTTATTCCGGGCACATAATTTTGAAATGGTTTTCTGCCATTGGTGCGAAGTTTTGGTTCTGCGTTTCCAAAATATTTTTCGGTGTATTTTACCAGTTTATCAAATTTCAGATTACCAACCGAGCTGACAACCATCTGGTCGGTGTGATAATTTTTTTCGATAAAGTTCAGTATGGAATTGCGATTGAATTTACTGATGTTTTCGCTGGTTCCCAATATGTTGCGGGCAATCGGATGACCATCAAAAACCAGTTCCTCAAACTCATCAAAAATCAGGTCCGATGGGGAATCCTTGTATGAGTTGATTTCTTCGGCAATCACCTCTTTTTCGCGGTTAATTTCCTTTTGCGGGTAAACGCTGTTAAATAAAATATCGCTTAACAATTCGGCAGCCCGCTCGTAATCCTGGCTTAAAAATGTGGAGTAAAGCGTGGTTTCTTCCTTTGTGGTGTAAGCGTTAAGCTCGCCGCCAACATCTTCAATCCGGCTTAAAACATGGTAAGCCCTTCGTTTTTTGGTTCCTTTAAATACCGAATGTTCGATAAAATGTGCCAATCCGTGTTCCTCTTCAGCCTCATCCCGCGATCCCGCATTTATCAAAACACCCAGATGCCCCACTGCCGAATTGGTTTGCTGATGAATCAGGCGGATTCCGTTTTTAAGTGTATGTGTCAGAAAATCAGTACTAACCATTCAAAATTAAATAATAGCGTGCAAAAGTATAAAAGAAAATGGAACGCAGGCATGATTGGTAAATTTGATTTTTTTTGACTGATTCCGGATAAGAATGATTTATTTTTTTGTGAATTTGAAAAAATGTTTACTTTTGTCACACCAAAAAAAGGGGTACCATAGCTCAGTTGGTAGAGCAACGGACTGAAAATCCGTGTGTCCCTGGTTCAATTCCAGGTGGTACCACCGCTGAAAGGGAAAGATGAAAATCTTTCCCTTTTTGCTTTATATATGTTTTCCTGAAAGAATTTGTTAAATCATTTTCAACGGTCAGTTGTTATTCTTTTATTGAATTTAAAAAAGATACTTTTGTCGGATTGGATAATTAACCACAGTTATTACAAAGTATCAAAGCAAGAAAAAAATAAAACAGAAATTAAAATGGCAAAAATTCAGAAAACACTTTTAATGATCCTTGATGGATGGGGAATTGGCGATGGTTCGAAAAACGATATTATTGCAACAGCTCCAACGCCATTCATGGATTCGGTTACTGAAAAATACCCTCACTCGCAATTGATGGCTTGTGGCGAAGATGTTGGTTTGCCCGAAGGACAAATGGGGAACTCGGAAGTAGGTCACCTTACCATTGGCGCGGGACGTATTTTGTACCAGGACATGGTGAAAATCACAAAAGCAATCCGCGATAAATCGTTGTGGACAAACACACAAATTGTAAAGGCTTATACTTATGCAAAAGAAAATAAAAAGAAAGTTCATCTTATCGGATTGATTGGCCCTGGCGGAGTTCACGCTTTGAGCACGCACATGGTCGCACTTTGCCAGATTGCCACCGATATGGGTTTGAACGATGTATTTGTTCATGGATTAATGGATGGCCGCGATACCGACCCTCGTTCGGGTTATGGATTTCTTGAAACCGATCTTGAGGCATTGAAAACTACCAATGCGAAATTTGCTTCTATCATTGGCCGGTATTACGGAATGGACCGCGATAAAAACTACGATCGTTTGAAACTGGCATACGATTTATATACCCACGGCAAAGGCGAAAAATCGACAGATTTACTGGCAACTGTTCAGGCATCTTATGATGCAGGAGTTACGGATGAATTTATTAAACCAATTGTAATGGTTGATGAAAACAGTAACCCGGTGGGATTGATTGAAGAAGGCGATGTGGTGATTTGTTTCAATTTCCGCACTGACCGTTTGCGCCAGACCACAATTGCATTTACACAAAAAGACCTACCTGAATACGGGATGCACCGCATGAATTTGCAATGGTACACCATGACGAATTACAAAGCCGACTTCCAGGGGATTAATGTTATTTTCGATAAAGACAATGTAACCAATACCATGG
>JBBIVS010000282.1:5238-5477 GCA_037439605.1 Draconibacterium sp.
AAAATATGCCCACGTTACTTTCTTTTTCAGCGGTGGCCGCGAAGAGGAATTTCCGGGAGAAAGCCGGATTTTGGTTCAGTCTCCAAGAGTACCAACCTACGATTTACAGCCCGAAATGTCGGCGCCCGGAGTGAGGGATGCCATTGTTCCGAAATTGAGAAACGGGGAGGCCGATTTTGTTTGCCTTAATTTTGCCAACGGCGATATGGTTGGGCATACCGGGGTTTATGAAGCCATAT